>JBMFNP010000021.1:0-29159 GCA_049970095.1 Thermoplasmata archaeon
CGATGGGTGTGGTGGGGGTTGCAACAATATGGCAGATTATGTGGAGAAGGAGAATGCAGGGGTAGAATCACATAAGTGGTACCAGCGTATGAAAAGTTCAGTTTATGATTCTGCCATCTTCCGTTTGTAGAGTTCTATCTGCAAAATTTGCAATGCGAGTATCATGGGTGGCTATGATGAGAGTTTTTTTCTCGTTTTTCTGCAGCGACTTAAATAGATTGAGTATCTCCAGCCCAGTTTTGGAGTCAAGTTCACCAGTTGGCTCATCCGCAATCACAATTGCTGGGTTATTTACCAGTGCAGTTGCGATTGCAATTCTCTGCTGTTCTCCACCGCTCATCTCATTGGGGAGGTGATTTGCCCTTTCAACCATGCCCACAGCACTCAAAAGTTTCATCACACTTGCCTTTCGCTTTTTCTTTTCAATACCTGCAAGCAAAGCAGGAAGTTCTACATTTTCATATGCGGTCAGGGTGGGCACCAGATTAAAAAACTGAAAGACCATGCCCACATACTTCCGTCTGTATTCTACAAGTTCCTTTTCCGAATAGTTGCAGATGTTTATGCCATTCACTAAAATGGAACCAGCAGTCGGTAGATCTATGCCCCCGAGCAGATTCAGCAATGTGGTTTTCCCGCACCCGGATGGCCCGACAATTGCAACAAACTCCCCTGCCTTGATCTCTGCATTTACCCCACGCAGCGCAAATACTTCAGTGCGCCCCATCTTATACACTTTCATCAAATCCCTTATGATTATCATTTCAGCCACCCCTCCATCTTAAAATTTCACCAAGTTTCAGTTTTTTCATTGGAAGCACCACCAGAAGAGTTGTGAGAAAGAGAGTTACGAGAGAAATCCCTACAATCATCCCAACTGAAACTCCAAAAATCACATCACGCGCAATCACATTGTTTCCTGCCATCACAAGCTCAAAAAGTTTATTGAACACGAACGCTGTGAGCGCACCAGTGCCCAACCCGAGAATAACTCCAACAAAAGACACTGTAATGCCCTCACCCCATATTAACATGGCGATCTGACAAAAGCTAGCACCTCGCACAACCATATTTGCAATCTCCTGCTTTCTCTCCAGAACTGCCATGAACATAATCATTGCAATTCCAATTGCAGTGATGGCAATCGCAAAAAAGAATTCTATATTCAGAAAGTTGTAAATAGAACCAGTGAGCGGGCTCTCCTTCTGGTGTGCCAGTTCTTCATTGTAAACTGTGACAGTAACCTCATGGGAGTAGTTCCCCCTGATGTAATCTGCACATTCTGCAATTTTATTTTCGTTAACATCCAGAAATAGGAGATACTGAGAACAGAATCCGGGCACAAACCAAGCGTCAGAAATAAACACATCTGGTGGAAAAGTTCCAAATCCAGGCATATATTTGACAATCCCACTTACCTTAAATACCTTTGACTGATTTCCAATTGTAATTCTTATAACATCTCCAGGTGCATAACCCTCTCTCTTCGCAAATGTTTCAGCCAGTATTGCAGCATCATTTCTGAGAGCTTTAAGAGTATTGATATTCCCAGAACTGAAAATTTCCCCTGTTATCTGAACGACCTCAGGGTATGTGGAGGTATTGAGCGTACACACATTCACTCCTGAGATTCCTGCGGTGGCAATGTACACGAAACTCTCGGAGTATCTAACTACACCGGGGATGTGTGAGAGATTCCAATGGATAGATGGATAGTCTGCGCCATATCTATAGACAGAGACCTTTATATCTGCCCCTACCTCTGCAAGAAGCACCTTTGCATCATATGCAATCTGGGAATCATAGGTAACAGAAACGAAAAGTCCAAATGCAAGAGCAAGCGAAATAAGCATACATACAATAGAAGCCCTTTTTGGATTTCTCTTGAGGTTTTTCAGCAGTACCTGGTGTATATCCTTGAGTGCTGGTTTCGCAATGTAAGATACAATATCATAAATTTTCGGTGAAATTCTGGTGATAAAGCGAGAGAGCCCGATGATCAGGAAAAATGGGGAGAATGGGACAAGAACAATGAATATCGCTGAAAGGCAGAGCAAGCTGATAGCCACCTGCATCCCATAATACTCAGGATGCTTTCCCACCTCTGAAATTGTTATCATTGCTGCGTAAGTGATCAATGCAAGAACCACCATGATTATATCCATTTTCGGGTTGTAGGGAATTTTTGCCTCTTCTGTAGTGTATTCCTGTATTGCTTCTCTTACACTGATTTTGCTCACCTGCTTTGCTGCCCGATAACTTGCAAGTACACTCAGAATTATTGCCAGAACTATTGCAATTCCAATTGTGAGTGCTGATACCGAGAAACCGAGAAATGATGGCTGGATGCCAAAAATCCCAAAAGTGGATGAAAGAAATATCTTGGAAGCCAGGACGCCAAGAAGTAGCCCAAGAATACCAGCAATCACTCCATAGAAAACTGCCTCGCCCATCAGAATAGTGAAAATTGTGAAATCAGAGGCGCCCCTTGCCTTGAGGATGCCAATTTCCCTCCTGCGCTCAGCATAATTAAGTTCACTGCCAAGGTTGCTGAGGTAGATGCCCAGCACAATTAGGGGTAAAGAAAGTCCGCCAAGAAGGAAACGGATGCCAAGGAGTGTGAACTGGACACTGTTTATTGCGGTAATTATCTCCTGGTTGTAGCCCACGGAGAGATTGTACTCTGCAAGTACATTGTTAAGGTTGCGTTCCATGCGCTTCAGATTGAATTTGGTGATTTCAGGGTCAGAGGGGACTATCAGCTTTGATCTGTTAGCCCAGATAAACACCTGCGTGTGTGCGGTATGATTCCTGAAAATCTCTATTGCTTCATTTATGTCAATATAGATTCCTCCTCCGTAAGCGTAGTGAGAAGGGGCATCTGGGTCGTTCCTTAGGAGACGCTGCCCTTCTGCCACGATTACACTGCTCACATTTAAAATTTTGAATCCGTGATCCACCAGAATAAAGAAACTGTCGCCTATAGAAAGGTTAAGTGCAAGTGCAAGGTCCTGAGTGATTGTGGCATTTTCATTTCCTACAACGATTTTTCCAGAAATGCCAAAATTTTTCTGATGCTTGATATAAACTTCGTCCACACCAAATATGCTGGCGTCTTTCTGCTCTGTTAAATTAACCTGGCTACTCTTGCATGCAATCACATTGGAAGCAATGATAAAACTTGATTCCAGAACATTTGCCTGAGAATTCAATGTGTTTTTTGCATTCTCAATCTGTGGGAGATCCAAGCACTGCTCAGCCACTCCTGAGAATTCATATGGGATTTTTTCCAGTTCCTTTTCAATCATGTAGCCAACCGAAGAATCTATAGCGATGCCTTCACCTGCGATAAGGGAAATAGCAACAAGCACACCCACAATTGAGAAAAAAGTCCTTCTCGGATTCCTCCAGATGGACAGCAAAGAATATTTCACAAAAGGATATGCTTTTACCATGACAAATGAACAAAGGAATCCTTGTATTTAAAGGGGTTGTGTGGGGGCGTTTTTCCTTCTTCCCATTACATATACACTTATACCCCGCACATACAATGAAAATTTGAAGGCTGAGAACAGTTCAATAACTTCTCTGAGTTTCAGACTGTGTTTTACTGCCTCCTCTAGGACGCCAAACTCCTCTGGATTCCTACACACTTTCGCAAGGATTTCCATACCTTCAAAGTAGGTGTCTGAAAAAAAGAACACTCCGCTCTCCTTCAACACTCTCTCGCATTCTGCCAGCAACTTGCGTCTCTCTGAGACCACCTTCAGAAAGCCCCTGCACACAATCACATCAAATTTTCTATCAGCAAAGGGCATTGCGAGGGCATTTCCATGGACAAACTCCACATTATTGCATTTTTTCTTTTCTGCCTTTCTTTTTGAATATTCAATCATCTCGGTAGATAAATCAATTCCATAAATTTTTGCGTTTTGCCAGGTTTTTGCAAGGGCACATGTAAGAATACCTGGCCCTGAGGCAACATCCAGTGCAAGCTCTACATTGCCAGCATTTGCAACAATAAAATCATGAAAAACCTTGTACACCTCCTTGTACTTTTCGGGGTTATCCATTCTGTGGATGTATTTTTGCGGGTTCCATTCATTGAATTTTCCCATGCACCACAAAATCTTACATGTTATTTATTCATTTTTCCAAAGAATTTCACCTATGCTCATAAAGATTTCATATGGGCATTTCTTTATCACCCATTGGCTAGGCACCAAATCTGAGGGATCCTGAAAAACGAAAGCCAGCCCATGTTAAGGCGCTCTCTTTTTGTTATACAAAAGCATTCTGCTACCAACACCAACAACTGCACCCGTAATTATCAGTATGATGCCAGCACCCACCATTGTTATTTGTTCATGATAACTATATTCCACATATACATTTGATAAAAACTCTTTCTGTTTGAGCGGAAAAGGATTGACTGAAGGATAACAGTCAATGCCCTCTGAAATCCCCGAAATGTTCTCAGAATAGAATGTTTTGTATGGAACATCTACGATTCCATCTTTATTTGCATCTGGCTGTGACCAGCACGACCAGTAATTTCCGATTCCCGAGCCATTCAGATAGTTTGTCCCGAGACATATAATTCCATCTATCTTCCATTTATCGCCAATAATGAAGTTGTTTCCATAAACGCTGCTGCCTCGGGAAAACATAACATGTCCACCCATTATTATAAAAATATTGTTAGAAATATTGCAATTCTCAAATTCAACATATGGAGAGTAGAAAGTGTTATTCAAAACCACTCCACGAGAAATTTGAAGGTGCCCATACTGAAATGTACAATTCTCAATTCTGCAATTTGATGCCTTCAGATAAAATCCTCCTCCGCAAACAAGATGAGTTATTATCCAGCAGTTTCTGATGAGCAGGTGAAAGGTAATATTTCTAATTACTATTGGTTCATAGATAGTATCCGGCCAAGCAAAGAAAACATGGCGCTCTATCTTCTCCAGCAATACAAAATTTTCAATAATTTTTGGATTTTCTTCCGTTCCATTACCAGGAAACCTTTCCCAGATTGGATCATTTTCGCTCTCAACATGTAATCCCACCAATGCAGGACATGGCAAATTCAGAAGCCTCCTGTCTATACTACCTACTATAATAAAAGAAATCCCGTAAAAAATTAAAATAAAAACAAAAACACCAGCAAAAATTTTTTCCAGTTTCATGGAGCACTCACACCTTTTATATCCAGGTAGTCTCTATGTGTTTCATCACTGCCAGATGTGTGTATAACCCTGTAATCAATGGAATAGAAGGGCGTGAATTTGATACCGGTTGAAGTTGGAAAAGGACCATACAGCAGTTTAAGTCCGTAAATCACGATGCATTCTATGTCCGAAGCGTTATCAACTTCCATACCATTTTCCTTATAAAAATTGAGTATATCTGTCGGTGTTCCTATGTAAACGATTATATCTGGAAGAAGCTGAAAATCTGCGGGACCATCAACCCATATTACTTCCCCTGTAGCATTCACTCGCATGCTGTACTTCCATGAAAGCTGCACACTGTCATAGGAGAGTGCAACATCAAATACCTTGGCGATTATATACTCTCTTCCATTGGAAAATACACGATCAACACCAACTTGTTTATATGTAAAAGTGAGATTTTTGCTTGCATGTTCAAGTGTAGGAATAATTGTATTATTTGTAAACTCTTGCACTTTTTTCATTGCTGCGTCATCAGACATAAATTCAATAGATTGCTTTTCACCAGCCCAGTCCCTGTATCTTAACCACACTGCATATCCGTCTGGTGTTCTATCAGTTGTAATAAATTCTATTTCCTCTGTATTATTCCCGATTTTCCATCCTTCCTGTGCATCAACCAAATTTGATGAAGTGATGCCAAATCTTCTTGCCACTTCACCAGCATTCTGTTTGGTTATAAAAAAGTTAGATTTATATGTCATTACATTACTGTTCCAGTTATTCACTGTGCTCATGAGATCGCTATCAAATGCTATTTCTGTGCCATTGTAAATCTCTGCCCCTGTGCTTACTGCTTCTTTCACAAACTCAACATGATTTTCGGAATTGTTCTCTTCCTTCTGATTTTTTTCATTTTTCAAAAGCCAAATAGCCCCTGCTGTCACAATCAGCATTACCACCACAAGCCCCGCAATCAATTTTATTTTTCCTGCCATCCTTATCACCTCCTCATTTCGTAATGTTTGTCATTCCACCAATCATGGGCATCGTCCCAAGTTGCTCTCTGCCATGCAAATCCAACCGCTCTTTTCAAATGCCCGTCGGCTGTAGTTCCTGTATCAAAAAGATATATTGCATATCGCTTGCCCCTTGACCAGCAATCTCCCATATTCCAGTAGCCATATTGCCATGCTACTGTGCTGTATCCATTTAGTATATGGAGCCCAGTAGCACGATTATCCGTCCAGTCAGGAAAAGTGGTTATATTAAGTGTCAAACATGAAGAAAATATTATCCATTCCAAATCCGCCCTTCCCCAGCCTCTATTTTCCATCTCACCGTAAAAACCATTTTTCCACAGCCCCAAAATCTTTTTTCCATGTGCATCTAAATCAGAGGAGGGTAAGTTATCATTCTTATACTTCTCACACCATATTGCCCCAACCTCTTTCTTGTTTGAATCGTCCTGTGTTCCTTTTACTGTTGGCACTGCAACTGAGCACATAAATAGTGCGAAAAGCACTATTCCAATCCCGAATATTCTCAATTTCTGTGGCATTTATTTCACTGCTTTACTGCAAGCAATTCTAGTATTTTTTTTTTGGTTTTTGCTGCACAAATACTTACTCTTTCCCTCTCCTCAAGAGAGAGCAACAAAGCAGAAAAACAGCAAAATCTCTATGCCCTAAAAATTGAGTAGCGGAAAATCCAAATATGGGTTATCTTTTTGTTGTTTGGTGGTATAATGGGCTATGGTTACGGCTACGGAAAGGTCATAATCTTTGGGGAACATTTTGTAGTGCACGGACTCCCATCAATTGTGTGCGCAATTGGAATGAAAACCACGGCAAATGTACAGATAATGAATGAATTTACTGGTTTTGAAGTTGAAGACCGTCGCCCTGAAACCCCAGGCTACAAAAAGGAAAAAGAGGCACAGATGTACAAATCAATCTCATTGATGGCTGCATATTGCGGTATTGACTTTTCAAGAACTCCTCTTAGAATATTGTTTGAAGGGGACCTCATTGCCTCCTCTGGAATTGGTGCAAGTGCAGCAGCATGCACAGCATTTGCAAGGGCAGTTAATGATGAATTCAAATTTGGATTCAATGATGAAAAAATCAACGAGATTGCATACGAAGGTGAAAAGGGATACCACGGCACACCCTCTGGTGTAGATAACACTGCATCTACATATGGAGGTTGCCTCGTGTTCATAAAAGGTCGCCCACCAAAATTTGAAAAATTGAAAATGCCATCAAAAGTGGAAATTGTAATGGGCAACACAGGGATTACTGCCAACACCCAGAAGGTTGTAGATGATGTAAAAGCACGAATGAAAGAGGAGCAAGAAAAATTCAAAAAAATTTTTGAAGAGGCAGAGAATTTGATAAGGAATGGAAGAATTGCGCTGGAAACTGGAGATTATAAAAAGGTGGGAGAACTTATGAACAGAAACCATGAACTACTTTGCCAGTTAGGTGTATCATGCAGGGAACTTGATGAACTTGTGGAAATCGCAAGACGCAGTGGAGCAATAGGTGCAAAATTGACTGGTACAGGGAGAGGTGGCTATATGGTTGCCCTCACACCTGGAAAGGATTGTCAGGAAAGAGTGGCAAGAGAAATTGAAGCCCATGGTTTCTCAGTCTTGAGAACAACAATTGGGGTGTGAAAAATATGGAACTCAAGGAATTTGTAAAAGAACTGGAAAACAGAAATATGGTAAAGCATGTGCGAAGGAAGGTAAGCACAAAATATGAAATTTCAACACTGATGAAGTTATTGGAATCAGAAACGATTCTGTTTGAAAATGTGGATGGTTTTAATATGCCAGTAATTGCAAATCTCTGTCCGACAAGGAAACATGTGGCAATAGGACTGGGCATAAAGGAAGAGCAACTTATCCCAAGAATGATTGAGGCAATTAATAACCCAAAGGAACCGGAGATAGTTGATGTGGATTATGGCCAACAACCAGTAGACCTCTCAACAATTCCAATACTCACATACTATCCTTTTGATGGGGGACCATACATAGCATCTGGTATTGTGATAGCATATGACAGAGAATATGGAATCAATGCATCCTTTCACAGGGCAATGGTGATTGACAGAGAGCGGATGGTGTTTCGCATACTGGAAAGGGATTTTGATGCCTACATAAAAAGGGGTTTAAAGGAATTTGCATTTTGTATTGGGAACCCTATACCAGTACTTCTCGGTGCAGCAATTTCAGTGCCCATAAACATAAATGAACTTGCTATTGCTAACTCCCTTGCACCAATTAAATGTACAAATCTGGATGGACATGTTGTTCCTCTTGCAGAAATTGTTATGCTCTGTGAATTTACAGGGGAGATGCATGATGAGGGACCATTCCTTGATCTCACCGAGACCCCTGACATTGTGAGAAAACAGAGGGTGGCAAAGGTGAAGAAAATTTATTTCAGGGAAAACCCGTTTTACCATGCACTTCTACCAGGGGGACTGGAACACAAGCTGCTTATGGGCATGCCCAGAGAGCCAACAATATACATAGAGGTGGGAAAGGTTTGCGATGTGAAAGATGTGTACATAACACCAGGGGGTTGTTCCTGGCTCCATGCTGTAGTGAGCATCAGGAAAAGGAATGCAGAAGATGGCAGGAAAGCAATTGAGGCGGCATTCAGAGGCCATCATTCAGTGAAGCATGTGTTTGTGGTGGATGAGGATATAGATATTCATAATCCGCAAGAGGTGGAGTGGGCAATGGCTACAAGGTTCCAGGGAAAGGAGGATATAATAATGAAAGAGGAGAAAGGTTCATCTCTAGACCCCTCTGCAGACCCGAAAACAAGAATGACAACAAAAATGGGTTTTGACCTCACAATTCCGTTTGGGCATGAGGGAAAGGGGTTCAAAAAACCTGAGCTTCCATTGAAACTGGATGTAAATGACTATATAGTCAGAGAGCACGCCAAAGATAAAGCGTAATTGGGACAGGATCATTTACATTTGGTACTGTAAGATAGTTTATTGAGGTTGTTCTTTGCTGGGGCACTTTGCTAACTCCGTTGCTCATCTCTGTCGCTGTGTTGTCTGGAATTGTGTCTGAAAGGAATAAAACCCTGTTTGTCCCGCTTACGCTTACTGCAGCATATACTGCATAGTGATATTCTGGCTTCTTTGCAAGCTCAAATTTTGCTTCTATGGATTTTCGCAGTTCGGATGTAGGCATGCTCTGGGCATTGGCATAAAAGCCGAGATAATATTCTATTGCTTTCTGCACCGAGACATCGTAGATGTAAAGGGTGGTGCCAGTTGTAGAAACATAACTCGTCTTATTTATCGTGGACATCAGGGTGGTGGTGAGCATATCCGCTGCATACTGGGTTTCATGCACAAACTGTGTTGATGGAGGATTTCTGAGATATTTTTCAGCCACAACATATAGTGCCGCTGCAGCAACTGACAGAATGATGAAGAAAAGAATAGTATCAACCAGTGCGGTCTGTGCTTTACTTTTAATTTTCCGCCATCTCATTTTTACCACATCTCCACAGTCAATCGCCCAATGTGAAAAACATCATGCTTATCTTTTAGAACCACTGGCGCAGTTTCCACAGCATAGATTTCAGGTCTGGGTGTCGGGGGTTCTTCTCCAAAATTCCATTTATTTGTTGTGTTTTCCAGGTCCTCAATTGTGATTCTGAATTTATGCGTTGAATGTAAATCCTTGAGTACTGTCTGGTTTGTCAAATTCTTGATTTTCTCAATATCAAAAGCTCCACTTACTGGGTTCATGCTATAGGTTCCATTGTACATTATTTTTTCATATGAACGCACAAGGCGTGAGAGGGAGTAGCATTCATCCTGAATTGTTTCCTGAGTTGTTGTGGTAAGATAGAGAGAAACCACATGTACTACGCTGATCAGGAAGACAGTCACTCCTACAATAATCAGTATCATTGCCGGAATTTCCTCATAAAATCCTGCCACACCACATGGATTTCGCCTTACTCTGAATTTCATCGTTATTCCTAATAGCATAGGGGTTTTTTAATCTTTCCCTTTCCAGTGGGATGTAGAAAAAGAAAAATAAAATACCACCATATTTTTCTAGCAATTGTGAGCGATCAAAAGTCAAGAAATTAGAGAAAATAGGACAGAAGAATGAGAGAACTCGGTGAAAAGTATGAACTCATAGAATAAATCTACATCCCCATCATTCACAAGAATTAAATACTAGTATGTATTCGGTGTTACCAAATACAAAAAAGTATTACCAACAGAGGTGAAAAAATGTGGTTGATAACAACTCTGGTATGCGCTCTGATTGCCACAGCAGTCTACTTTGTGTTGGAACAGAGGAAACTTGGAAAGAAATACAGAATTCACTATCTTGCACTGATGTTCTGGGGTGCGACACTGATGATTTTTGTTGACCATCTCATTGGTTATATGGAAGAGGGCGGGAGTTTCATTGAAATTGAAACCGATGGATTGGTTCCAAATGCAACCTTGCTTGGTATCCTGATGGCACTTCCAGTCCTCTGTGTTTGGCTTGGTGCAATCGGAGTGGAAAAGGTTCGTGAGAACAGGAGGTGAAAAAATGGCATGTTTTCTTGTGCCTACAGGCGTGGCAATAGTGATTACACTGATAGCAGTGTTTGGACGCAACAGATTCTCCAATGTGTGGAAGAACAGAATTTTGATGCTGGACCTGATGCTATGGGGAGGTGCCCTGATGCTGGCAGTGGAGCATTATGCGCATCAGGAAATCGTACCCTACTTTCCGTTCCTCACAAGGGGAATGGATGAAGTCCTCCCAGAGATGGCGATGGTTGGCATCCCGATGACACTGATAATCTTTGCAGCATGGGGTATTCTTGTAGTTGCCACATCTAAAATAAGTGTATTAAAACCAGCAGAAGAATAAAATTTTTCATTCTTTTTATCTTTTGGCTCTTGCAATTTTTTGGAAATTGCTGGAAAAGCAAGTTAAGGCTGTCTAAATATTTCCCATTTTAAGTGTGTAATCTCAGTCAACTCAATCATAACTCATAAATACTACTCTTTCATATCTTCAAATGTGGTAAACATGGCAGTAGTAACCCTGCGGTTTATATTTATAAGTGAACCGGACAAGCCCGTGGTGACTGTAAAGGTCCCAGATAGCATGCTATTTCAGGAAGCCCTAGTAATTGCAGCAAAGCAGCAGAATAAAGATCCTACAATCTTAAGTGCAACATACCCTGCAGGCACTCCCATAACTGGTGGGACTGTTGGTGAGGTTGCAGAAAAGAACACTGTAATACATGTTATAGATCCATCAGTTGTAGGGTGAGAGGATACCAAAAGAGCCAGACCTGTTCCACTTCCTCCAGTGTGCAACGGTTGCCTCACCAGGTGACAAAAAATGGTCTCTGAGAATAAAGGAAGAGAAGTACGCCTTAGTCAAACTTATAGAATACATAGAATACTGGGAAAAAGTAGGGGACAATCCTAGATGGTTCTCAATAAAGCCAGTTAATGAAGATGCCACAAGATGGGCGGGAACCGTTACATGCCAAAACTATCAATTTGAAATTGAACTTGTGCTTAAAAAAACCTATCCACACACACCCCCTGCTGCAAGAATTCCTGTACTGATTGATTATACAGATAGAAAACTGGAGGATGAAGTTCTCGGTCTCAGAATCTGCGACATGCACATGGAGCAAAACTTCTGGTGGAATGAGCACTGCAGCATTGCGCTCTATCTTAAAAGAGAGGTCTCCTACTGGGTGCAAAGTGTGCTTACGATGGCAATAAGACAGGGATATTTATGAGTGCCGAGAGATACAGCCGCCTTGTGATTTTTCCCCATGCGAAGTTAGAGGAACTGAGAAAAAAAAGAATTGTGATTGTGGGAGCTGGAGGTCTGGGAGCGGTGTGTGCAGACATAATGACACGCTTGGGCACAGGAGAGATTGTAATTTTTGACTATGATACACTTGAAGAGGGTAACCTGAACAGGATGATTTATCGTACTGACCAACTCGGAATGAAAAAGGTGGAAGCACTCAAAGAGTATCTCAACTATGTAAATCCAGATGTAAAGATTATCCCTCACCCACTAGATATCACCAGGGATGGTTATGAAAAATTCATAGATGAGTTGAAAAACTGTGACATTGTGTTCGGGTGCGTGGATAGTTTTGGTGTACGGATGTTCATAAATTCCAAATGTGTGGAATTCAAGAGAACATATGTGGATGGAGGTACAAGTCTGGACGGTATTCGAGGCTCGGTGCACACAATAATCCCTGGCAAAACCGCATGTTATAGGTGCCATGTAATAAGCCAGCAAACTGATTTTCCAATGAAAACACCCGGCCATAAATCAGGCACATGCTATGCGGTCTCTCTCCCCACAACAATGGGGATAATCAGCGCAATAGAATGTCAGGAGGCATTGAAACTTCTTCTGGGTTTTGGAAAGGTCTTGCCATATATAATGTACGATGGGCTCACGGGCACAATGAATGTGATAAACTGGAAACGGAACCCAAAGTGCCAGATATGTGGGAAAAAAAAGAAGGAGAAAATTGAGAATAGCAAACTAAAGGAACTGGAAAAAATAGATGAACTCTTTGAAAAGTTGATGTAAATGCAGGAAATTGTGATGGTGAATGCAGCAAAGGAAAAAATTCTTACACATGCAAGGGAACATGCAAAACAATCTGGACATGAGGTTGTTGGATGGCTTGTGGGATTTTTTGATGCAGATGATGTCTTTGTGCTGGATGCGGTACCCGCAACCCAGTATATCTCCCAATCAAAGTACGGGGCAGAAGCAAATCCTGTTGAGGAAATGAACCTGGCAATGAGCTACCCCAGGAAAATTGGAATTGTGGGGCTCTATCACTCCCATCCCTTTAGAGAGGATTTCCTTGAAGCTACTGCAGGACGGGAAGAGCATTCCATGTTCCACAGTGAGATTGATGACCACACACTTTCTTCAAGAGCCTCAAGCAAGAAGAACTACCTTTCAGTGGTGACGGATGGCTATTCTCTTGGTTGCTTTCTCTATTCAAAGAAAGGTGCGGTGATGATTCCACCAAAACTTGTAGAAAGTTATCCATACCAAAACCGACTGGCTGAGTATTACACGAAATTGAGATTTGAAATAAAATTAGATGGACCAGTTAGTTTGAGAGAGGCGTTTTTTGAATCCAGAAACCAGATTGTGGAAAAAATTGAGAATATTTTCATGCGGGAACTGAAGGATGTCGAAATGTATCCAGATGAGACATTTGAAAAATGCGAACTTAACCTTGCATATGCAAGTGAAACCAGTGTGAAAGAAAATCTTATGAAATTAGTTTTGGACAGGGAAATGGTAATTGAATATTCTCTTGCCTTCAATATTGTGCCAACCATATTTGCAGATCGAAACGCAAGTGCCCTGGAAATCCTTAATTTATGCAAGGAAGAATCCATAGACCAGTGCCTTAACCTCTTTTCAAAGGCAGATATAGAAAAGGTACGACGGGAAATAAAAAGGGGTTGTAATCTCGTTGAATGTCATTTTGGCGAACTGGTAATAGAGAAAACTGGAATTCTGCCAAAAATCAAGTATATCCCGCCGCACAGACCTATATGCGGTAAAAAAAGTTAGGGATCTCAGGAGTACTTGTAGAAACCCCTTCCTGTCTTCCTTCCGAGGTAGCCAGCCCGCACCATTTTTCTCAGGAGGGGGCAAGGGCGGTACTTCGGGTCATTGAAGTTTGTGTATAGCACTTCAAGAATGTTTAAACATACATCCAGTCCTATAAGGTCTGCCAACTCCAGGGGTCCCATGGGATGGTTCATTCCAAGCTTCATTATTGCATCCACTGCTTCAGGTGTGGCAACACCCTCATAAACGCAGAATATTGCTTCATTTATCATTGGCATCAGCACACGATTTGAGACAAACCCTGGCGAATCATTTACTTCAATCGGAATTTTGTCCAGTTTTGTAGCCAGTTCAACAATCACCTTGGTAGTTTCTTCAGATGTCTGTGCACCTTTGATTATCTCCACGAGTTTCATCAGTGGTACAGGATTCATGAAATGCATCCCTATGAACCTTTCCCCTCTTCCAGATGCAGAGGCAAGCTCGGTTATTGAGATTGAGGAGGTGTTGGATGCGAAAATAGTTTCCTGCTTGGTAATTGTGCTTAAATCCCTGAAAAGTGCTTTCTTGAGTTCTGCATTCTCCACTATTGCTTCTATCACAAGGTCAACATCCGCAAGTCCCTCCAGATTTACTGTCGTCTTTATTCTTCCCATGATTTTTATCTTTTCATCTGCCGTAATTTTTCCTTTTTCAACAAACTTGTTCAAACTTTTTTCAATGTTATTTATTCCATTTCTTATAAATTTTTCATCAATATCTCGTAGAATTACCTCAAATCCCTGCATCGCACATACCTGCGCAATTCCTGAGCCCATTGTGCCAGCACCAACTACACCTATCTTTTTTATTTCCATATTATCACCATTTCCCACAAATTCAAGGGCGTATATAAACCTCATTTTGATAGGGAGTTCCGCAGAAATTAAATACTTCCAATGAATATAGAGTTTGCTAGGCTTGGCCGGGGGGTTAGGCGTCCCCTACACCTGAAATCGCCTTTACGCAGGGGCGACACCTGGGAGCGAGGTCCTGGTCTTGCCTGAATCCGTATGTGGACAATGAGGTTCTGTCTTGCCGGGTGAGAGAACACAGGGGCGCATCTGGAGGGATGCTAACCTGTGTGTATCCATGGGTACCGGGTCAGGCCCTGACGGGAGCAGCCTTACTGTGGAATCTTTACGCTGGCAAGGTAGCGGAATCGAGAAAGCATACGGGGAATTCAGGCAATGTATCAAACCCCAATCCCAGGGGCCTAGCACAAAGCATCTACATTGGGCAGAAAATAGATGGCTGTGAGGCAGGCGGGACACATATATTTATAAGAGACAGATATATGGAGTGAGCAGGTGTATCAAATGGACGAAGTGGTAATTCAACTCCAGAAGAAACCCAAGCTTAAAAATCCCATATTTCTTGAAGGGCTACCTGGAATTGGAAGTGTGGGTAAAATCGCGGGAGAATACATTAAAGAAAATTTGAAGGTAGTAAAATTCGGGAGGATAATCTCCAGACATTTTCCCCCGCAAGTTTTTCTCCGTGAAGATGGCACTGTAAAACTTGTGGACAATGAACTGTTTTACTACAAAGGAAAGGAGAGAGATGTAGTGTTGCTCATTGGAGATTATCAGGGGCTCACACCTGAGGGACAGTACGCAATTACTGAGGCAGTTCTCAGCCTCCTCAGGGATCTGGGTGTTAAGGAGATTTACCCAATAGGTGGCTACGGTGTGGGAAAATTTGTTGAAAAGCCCAGGGTATTCGGAGCAGCCACAAACCCCGCAATTGTGGAAAAAATGAAAAAATACAATGTGATATTCTCCAGAGATGAGCCGGGTGGTGGAATTGTGGGCACGATTGGTTTGCTTGTGGGCATGTGTGAGGATTATGGAATGGAGGGGCTCTGTCTTATGGGTGAGACACCTGGCTTTTATGATGATCCTGTTGCCGCATATTCTGTGCTTTCTGTGCTTGTTCCATATCTTAATTTGGAGGTAGATCTCGGGCCCCTAGAAAAAATAAGCAAAGAAGCACTGGTAAAATTGAAGCAATTGGCATTTGATGCTATGCATGGAAAAGAAATCCAAAAACCCTCAAAAGATGACCTCTCTTATATCGGGTAAATAGGAGAGGCTTTCTTCTCTTTTATTAAAACTTTTGCGAGTTTTTCAGGGAGACCAGCAATATCTCCATTTTTAAAATAGAGATTGCGTTCCTTTGTTGCAATTGAACCCTCTGTGGTAAACAACACTACCACGATGTTCTTTTTTTCTTCCATTAAGCCACTGTGCCCGCTGACAGCAGGCATTGTAGGAAGAGGTACACACACTTCCCTCTCTTTTGGGCTCTCCAGTTTTTCAGGGATTTTCTGGGTTGGTGGTACCTGTGCTGGCTTTGCCACCTGCTGATATGCCTTATCCCATAACCACACATTCGCCACAAACTGGGTGATTACTGCCATTATCCCATCAAGAAATTTTTTCTCTTCTTCAGTAAGAGCGTCGATAAGTTCAAGGTCAGGTTTGAAGTAATGTTCTAAACTGCGTTTCAGAATTTTGATACTTCTGAGATGGACTGTGTTCTCCAGGTCTTTCTTTGCCCTTTCCAGTTCACGGCGCGCCATTTCGGTTGTCTTTGCGTCGGGATTGTTTGCAAGTTCTTTCAGATATCTCTCTTTCAGTTTCTGGATACACATAATAGCTGCAGGGTAAAAGTCCTTGCGGATTCTGGTGAGTGTCTTTAACTTCTTCTCCTGCTCGTAAATTACTGCCAGTTCTGAAATCGTGAGCTCGTTTCCCTGCATCCCTTTCATGTATGCTCCATTGATATTAGTTTTTTTGGTGTTTTTATAGCCTACAAATTATCAGAACACTTATTAACCCCGTCGGAGTTTAACCTCCACCCTCAGTGGCTGGAAGGAATGATTCTGGCATCTGCCTTCAATGATTTCTTTTCCCGGACTGAGGGCACAACATCGAAAACCAATCCAGAAATTCCACAAGCTCGGGGTATGTTTCTACATCCAGAATTTTTGTGTAAAATTCAGGTGGCTTTCTGAAGTTTTTAAAATACCAGTAAATGTGCTGGCGGAACTTTTTCAGTGTATCTTTGCCACGATTTTCACAGAACTTCTGTGCCTGAGAGAGAATATCCTCCATGATTTTTTCTATGTCTGGTGTCTGGTAACTGTGGCCTGCCATGAATGCAATGCATTCTGCAGGAAAAGCTGGCTTTCCCATCATCCCTCTTGCAACCATCACCGCATCGCACTTTGTATGCCCTTGCATCACCTTTGCATCCTCTGCCCGGAAAATATTACCATTTCCAATAACTGGAAAGCTAACAATTTCCTTTATTTCCCTGAGAGCATCATAATCAACTTTCCCGCTGAAGCCTGCCCTTGCAGTTCTTCCATGTACTGTCAGAAAGTCAATTTCCCATGTTGCAATTTCCTCAAAAATTTTTCTATCAAACTGCTCCCATCCGATTCTGGTTTTGATACTCAGCGGCAGAGATATGGATTTGCGCACTTCACGCACTATTTTCTTTGCAACCCCCAGGTTCCTCAGGAGGGCTGCACCTGCACCCTGCTTAGTAATAATTCTTCTGGCACATCCCATATTAATGTCAACAACATCAGCACCCAATTTTTCAGCAATAACTGCTGCCTTTGCCATGATTTCAGGCTTTGCACCATATATCTGTATTCCTGCAGGATGGTCCCACTCATACAGTTTTGCACATTCCAGCCCAGGGTTGTGTACGAGTGCATGGGCACTACACATTTCCGTGTAAAGTAAAGTGCTCGTGTATTTTCTCACAATGTACCTGAAATCTGCAGAGGTTACACCAGCCATAGGGGCACAAACCACCTTTTTTGATAAGAGTGGGTGCATAAATCAGAAGAACTGATCCAGGGATGCTTGTTTTTCCCTGTTTTTCATTGTCTCCACGAATGCCATAGCCTTTTTTACCCTTTCTTCAGAAAACTCAAAATCATCAACAAGGAGCCTGAGGATTTTTTCCATATCTGGTGTTTGCCATCTGATTGTATAATTTCTGTTTACCTCTGGTTCAAGGAAAATTTTCCTTGCTTCCTCATAGCCAGGTACCTCAATTTTCTTCTTTTCAATCACCTTTTCTATGGAACCATATTCTTTTATCAATTTCAGGGCTTTCTTTGCACCAATACCCCTGACACCCACATTGAAATCTGTGCCCACAAGGATACCAATATCTACCAGCTGTTCCCTCGTTATTCCATGAGTGGAAAGCAATTTCTGGAGATAAATGGTCTCGGGTTTTATTTCCACATACTCCTTTCTTCTTGGAAGCTTGCGTTTCCCGGAAATTGCAAGATTTCGCACTAGAGAAGGGCTTCCGAAAAGAAGGGCGTCAAAGTCCTGGGAAGCTGCATACTCCGCATCTCCATTCTGGACGAGGAAACTCGCCTGGGCTTCACCATCCCTGGGTGCATCTATACATGGAATTCCCATGCAGGAAAGAAGGTTTTTTGCCTGGACTACCATCTCCTTCGTTAAGCGCGAGGTTTGCT
The DNA here is from genome assembly GCA_049970095.1 of Thermoplasmata archaeon. Classification (GTDB taxonomy): domain Archaea; phylum Thermoplasmatota; class Thermoplasmata; order Lutacidiplasmatales; family SKW197; genus SKW197. Next base: position 18,383 of record JBMFNP010000021.1, read on the forward strand.
GGGCTTTGGATTTTGCTGTTTCCAGGTCTCCTTCTTCAAGAGCTTTCTTCCATTCTTCCATTGCTTTCTCCTTTACAGCAATTCTGCCACTTATTGTGCCCATTTTCTGGGCATAGGGTTCCCCATCAAAAACAAAAACTGGCTTGATTCCAATCTCAAGAAAATTTGCAGATCTGTAGAAAAGCCCTGAAAGATGGGAGGTAACCCTTCCTTTACTATCTGTGAGCAGGGTTCCATCATTCTGGCGAATTATCGCAAGGAACTGATACAGCGTGTTGTATCCATCAATTGCCAAAACTTTTCCTGAAAAACTCTCCACCGAGCTTTCCACTGCTTCCACAATACCTGAGATGTCTACACCCATGGAACTGACAAGATTTAAGGGGTATTTAAGGGTAGTTTTCAACTTTCCGTTGCTTCTCCAAGTCATAAACAGATGCACCAGAAAAATCTTTATTCATTTCGTCCCAAATATGCGAACACCCAATCCTCCCCCAAAACCCACTGGCTTCTGGGTAGTGTACGATATATCCGCAAAAAAGGTTTGGCAAACTATTAAATAACATTTGATATTGTAGACACATGGGATTGAAGGAAGATTTGAGATCCATTATTGCAGATTATGAGCAGGGCAAAATAAAAATTGGAGCAATAGCCTCTCACTCAGCACTGGACATTTTTGACGGTGCAATTGAAGAAGGTTTTGAAACTGTGGCATTCTGTCAGAAAGGCAGGGAAAAGACGTACACAAAGTACTTCAAGGCTTACAGGGAAGGAAATGTGATTCGTGGAGTTGTGGACCATTACTATGTGTATGAAAAATTTGCAGACATGCTTAACGAGATTGAAAAACTTCAGAGTGAGCGCATTGTAATTGTTCCGAACAGAGCCCTTTCTTCATATATTCCCCTTGATATAATTGAGAATACCCTCACACTTCCAATATTCGGGAATAGGAGAATGCTGAGAATAGAAGAAAGGGAGGAAGAAAAAAATTACTACTGGCTTCTTGAAAGGGCAGGAATCCAGAGCCCAGAAAAAGTAGATAAGCCTGAAAAAATTGATGCACTGGTCATGGTAAAACTGCCACATGCGAAAAAGCGGCTTGAACGCGGATTTTTCACCGCTGCATCCTTTGAAGAATATTCGGAAAAAGTGGATGTGCTCCTGAAAACAGGAGTGATCACGAAGGAGGATCTGAAGACAGCAAGAATTGAGCGCTACATTATAGGGCCTGTGTTTAATTTAAACTTCTTTTACTCCCCTATATCTACAGGTCCTGGACTTGAACTCCTCGGTATTGACTGGAGATTTGAAACTTCACTGGATGGACATGTACGCCTTCCTGCAAACCAGCAACTCACACTCAATGAAAAACAGAAATACCCGGAGTACACAGTGTGTGGACACAACAGTGCCACACTCCGTGAATCCCTTCTTGAAAAAGCATTTGAAATCGGTGAGAAATTTGTAGAGGCGAGCCAGAAATACTACCCACCAGGAATTATTGGTCCATTCTGCCTCCAGACATGTGTTGACAAGGATTTGAATTTTTATGTGTATGATGTGGCACCCAGAATTGGTGGGGGCACCAATGTGCACATGAATGTAGGGCATCCCTACGGCAATGCTCTCTGGCATGAGAGAATGAGTACGGGGCGAAGGATTGCAAGGGAGATAAGAATTGCACTGGAGAAAAAGAAACTTGAGCTAATACTCACATGAAAAACATGCAGATTACAACCCAATGTATTTTGCGTAAAAATTTTTTGCCTCCTCCTGTGTCTTGATGCCTTTAATTATTGCTCCCCCATCTGGAAACAGCGAGAGTTCCTTTCCCTCAATATTTGCAATCAGAATTTTGCCTTGCCTCTGCACCTTTCCTACATTGCTCAGTTTATGTGCAGTTTCTGCAATATTTACTTCTCTATCAGCGCCTGGGTGAATGTAAACACTGTTCGCTCCGCACATCTGAATAATGCGCTCCCCAGTTTTTTGTTCAAGAAAATCATATTCATGATAAGCACATGTTCTGCATGCTGTGTTCTTTGCCACCTGAATCTCATGAACTTCAAAATTCCAGAGATCCACAAAAATCAGAGATTTTCTGGCTTCCTTACCCAGCAGAATCTTTATGGCTTCCGTTGCCTGAATTGCTCCAAAAAATACTGGTACAGTGTTCAGAATTCCAGCGGTTTCACATGTGGGTAACGGTACAGAAGGCATTTCTGGAAATATGCAGCGAAAGCATGGTGCACCTGGGAGAATATTATAACTCATGCCCGATGTTCCAAGCACACCTGCATAAATCCATGGTATTTTGTATTTCACACAGAAATCGTTTATCAGAAATCTAGTAAGCAAATTATCAGTGCAGTCCATCACAAGATTTACCTTCTGAAGTATTTTTTTGGCGTTATCAGGATTGAAATCAACAGGAAGCGGTATCACATTAATTTCGCTGTTTATACTCGTCAGATGATTTGCGAGCGTTTCTGCCTTTGCCTTTCCAACATCTCTTTCAGTATAGAGTATCTGTCGCTGCAGGTTTGTGATTTCCACAATATCACGGTCAACAATTCTTATTTCACCCACACCTGCCCTTGCAAGCAGATTCGCACATGCGTTACCCAGTGCCCCTGCACCAATTATTGCAATCCTACTTTTTGAGAGGATTTTTTGTCCTTCCCTTCCGATTTCCCTCAGAATTTCATGTCTTGAATAGCGGGTATTTTCTCTCATGAACTTTTAGTGATGTTCAATACGGTAATGTTAAATACCAGCGTATTTCCCTTCACCTGTTCGTTATAGTCAATTGTAAATGTTCCCTTTTCCATATTAAGCCCTATTAGATAGAAATCCCTGTGCTCAAAATCTTTTGCATGGATGCGGTTTACCTGGGAGGGTTTGATCATATGCTGGATTTTTATTTCGCCTGCTCCGTTATTTGCTGTGCTGTCCACACTCAGAACTTTAATTTCCCATCCGAACGGGGTGAGGATCTCGCCTACACCTGGAGTATAGTGGAAAATTACAATATCTCCGTAAGTCGTGAACACGGTAAGATTCCAGCCCCAGTATGGATCACGAACCACAAGCCCATCAAGTGGAGACTTTCCATAGATGTCTGTAAATTTTGAGGTGTTCATGATATATTTCATCGGAATGCTCTCAATCAAGGATTTTTCCACCACCAGATTGGGGTCTTTGAACCCATATCCCTTTTCTGGTGGAATAATTGCGGTTCTTCTCTCACCCACTTTCATTCCAATGAGTGCTTCCCTGAATCCCTCAATAACAGTAATGTAATCTCCTTCTGCAGCAGTGCCCACCTTTACCTTCAGAGGCACATAATCACCCGCCTGACGCATGTTGAAAGCAGGTGATTTTGGATAACTCACATTATCAATTGCTACGGAGTACATAGAGGTATCAAATACTGAGAGATCCTCAAATCTTCCAATGTAATCCACAACCACTTTGTCCCCTGGCTCAACATATAATTCCTTTTTCTCTTCCGATTTCTGCTGCGTGGTACTCCAGTAGTAATAGCCACCGCCACCAGCAATGAAGAGCATAATTACCGCAATAATGGCGTACCACTTTGTTTCCATAGATACACCTGAAGAATGCCATAATTCTGTAGGATATAAATTTAACTCTATCTTGAGCCATAACAACAAACCTTCGGAACATTTATTTATTCCCATGTGATAGTAATGAATACAAAAAGCAGGAGTTGGGTGAAAACATGCCCTGGAACGGCCCTCTGAAAAAAATTACAGAATATAAATACGAAATAGAACCTACATACAAAAAGGGAATGCATGTCTCTGGGATAGTTTACGCAGATGCAAAGATGATAGAGGATGTGCGAAAAGATAACTCGCTGGAACAGGTTGCAAATGTGGCTACATTGCCTGGAATAATTGGACACTCAATGGCAATGCCAGATATACACTGGGGTTATGGTTTTCCTATAGGTGGTGTGGCTGCATTTGATTATGATACTGGTATTATTTCACCAGGGGGCGTGGGTTATGATATTAACTGTGGTGTACGGCTTGTGCGCACAAACTTGCATCTGAAAGATGTCCAGCCAAAAATCAAGGAACTGATAGACACAATATTTACAAATGTACCCTCTGGCGTTGGTTCTGAAGGTAAACTGAAACTCACATACGATGAAATGAAAAATGTGCTTGACCTCGGTGCTGAGTGGGCAGTTGAAAAGGGATATGGCTGGCACAATGACCTTGAGTTTCTTGAGGAAAATGGGCGCCTTGCGTCTGCAGATTCCTCATTTGTGAGTGATAAAGCAATACAGCGAGGAATGCCACAGCTTGGCACACTCGGTGCAGGGAACCATTTTCTGGAAGTGCAGAAGGTGGAAGAAATTTATGAGCCAGAGATTGCAAGGATCTTCGGAATCACTGCAAAGGACCAGATAGTTGTGATGATACACACGGGCTCAAGAGGTGCAGGACACCAGATTGCAACTGATTATATTGCAAAAATGGCAAATGCAGCCCGTAAATACAACATTCACCTTGAAGACAAGCAATTGGCATGCGCACCTGTGAATTCACCAGAGGGGGAAGAATACCTGAAGGCAATGGCATGTGGTGCCAACTATGCATGGGCAAATCGCCAGCTAATTCTTCACTGGGTAAGAGAATCATTCCAGAAAGTATTCAAAAACTCTGCTGAGGCTCTGGACATGCATGTTATTTATGATGTATGCCACAACATAGGAAAAATTGAAGAACATGAAATAGAAGGGAGGCGGAGAAAGGTTGTAGTGCACAGAAAAGGTGCTACAAGGGCATTTGCAATGGAACGCAGAGAAATCCCACTTCCATACAGAAAAATAGGGCAACCAGTGCTAATCCCAGGTGATATGGGAACTTCCAGTTATCTTCTTGTGGGTACTGAACTTGCAATGAAGGAAACCTTTGGATCCACATGCCATGGCGCAGGCAGAGTTATGTCCAGAGAGGCAGCGATACGCAGGTTCAGACCAAATGAGGTGAAGGAGGCTCTTATGAAACAGGGCATATATGTAAGGGCTGCAAGCAAGGATGTGCTCTCAGAGGAAAGCCCAGAGGCATACAAAGATGTGGATGATGTTGTGAGAATTGCACACAATGCAGGGATTTCAAGAATGATTGTTAAGATGCGACCCATTGGTGTCATGAAGGGCTAAAAATGAGGGCAATGTTCTGGGAAGAGAAGGAAAAAGGTGCGGTCCAATGTTTTCTGTGCCATCATCACTGTGTAATCCAGAATGGAAAGCGTGGCATCTGTGGTGTACGAGAAAACCGAAATGGGGAATTACATACCCTGATTTACGGACTTTATTCCTCTGTGGCTATAGACCCAATTGAAAAAAAACCTCTCTATCACTTCTATCCTGGAACTAACATTCTTTCTTATGGGACCGTGGGCTGTAATTTCAGATGTCTGCATTGCCAGAACTACACCATTTCCCAGGCAACACCTGAGGAAGCATACCTTGAAAAAACCACACCAGAGGAAGTTTACAAACTGGCAAAAAGATACAATCTGAACAGTGTGGCATGGACATACAATGAACCCACGATATGGTATGAGTTCACATATGATACTTCCAAACTCCTTCATGAGCATGGGATAAAAACTGTGTATGTAACCAATGGGTACATTGAAAAAGAACCTCTTAGACATATTGCCCCGTTTCTGGACGCAATGAATATTGATGTGAAAGGGTTCACTGAGGAATTTTATGGGAAGATTGTGCATGCAAGATTAAAGCCAGTGCTTGAAGTGTGTGAACTTGCACACAAACTAGGAATTCACATTGAAATCACATATCTTGTAATACCCAGCTACAATGATAGCGAGAATGAAATAAATATGTTTGTTGAATGGGCGAAAGAAACTCTCTCACCCTCCGTACCCCTCCACTTCACAAGATTTCATCCTGATTACAAACTTAAAAATGTGCCTCCCACTCCTCTGAGCACACTGAAGATGGCTGAAAAGATTGCAAAAAACAAAGGCATTCATAATGTGTATATTGGCAATGTATGGGGAGAGGAGGATATTACCTACTGTCCGAACTGCAAAAAACCTCTGATAAAAAGAGACGGATTTTTTGTAGTTTTTAACAAAATTAAGGATGGAAAATGTTACAATTGTAATGAAAAAATATTTGGAAGATTTTGATTACATGGGCTTTTGTGTATCTTCCTTGGGTGGTTGTCCCTGATCCTCTTGCTGTGTCTCTCCTGGTACTATTGGTTTCCTGATCACTTTCTTTGGGACCACCACCTTTGCTGCAGTTGGCTTCCTGATCACCACAACCTTGGGTTGCGTGGAAGGTGCGCCCTCTTCTGGCTTGAACTCAAGGACTGCTTTTTCTGATATTCCAGGCACTCCTTCAGGTTTAGGAGTAACGCCCCCAAGCGGTAGTGTTGGCATCTCTTCCTTTGGTTTCACTGGCTTTGGAGGTAGAGGTACGGCAGGTGGCTTCGGAGTTTCAATTTTCTGCGGGGGCACAACAACTTTCTGCGGCTCAGCGACAGCTTTTGGTGGTGCCTGCGCTGGAGGGAGAGGGGGTGGGGTTGGAGGTGCCTTCGGTTTTTCTTCTTTCTTTTCCACAGGTACTTGTGGTGGCTTTCCTGTCTGGATTAGTTCTGCACCTTCAAGTGAGGAACCACACTTGTGACACACTTTTGCAGTCTTCTCATTAAGCGTGGTGCATTGTGGACATTTAAGGGCACCCTTCTTCTTCAGTTCTTCTTCCTTGAGCCACTGCGTGTATGTACGATATGTGGGTTTATTCTTCCACCATGCCCAGAACGCGCTCTCAGAGTATTCTTTACCAAGTTCCTTCCTTGCCTCTGTCTTGAATTTCTCAACATAGGCATTAAACTCCCTGCGCATTATTTCCTCGTAGCTTTCTGCCTCTACCTTCTTCCCTGTAAATACAGTACCGCATTCTGGACACACTGTTGCCCCGCCATCAATCCATGCACCACACTCACTGCACTTCACAGTGGTCTCTTCAAATATCGTCCCACACTTTGGACATTTTGGGGCATTTTCAGGAATGTAGGCACCGCATTCTCCGCACTCCACAAGCTTGCCTGCAGTTCTTCTGAAGTAAATGATGACTACTCCGATGGAAACTCCGACTACTGCCACTATTGCAATAATTACTATGAGCCATGGGAATTGTGGTGGAGGTACTGGTTTTTCTACATTAAATGTGTGTACACTTGGGTTAAGGTCAGGGAAACCAGGGCAGGAAACCACAATCCTGTACTCTCCCGCATCTTTGATTTCTGCAAGTGTGAGTGTGAAGTTACCGTTTTCATCAGTTATAATTGTCTGGCTAAACGCCACCTGGTCACCATGGAACATCAAAATTGTTACATTTACATTTGGTGCTCCTACACCAGTTGCCTCTCTCACAATCTGCCCTGAAATCACAGGAACATCTCCTATTTTAAATGTTGGCGGGAGTGCACCCATGAGAATCCTTAATTTTGCAGACAAAGATGTGATGTTGAGTGCATAGATATTGTTAGTGTAATTTTTCTCAATAATTGTATGATTTCTATTCACAACTGCAAAGAATGTTAGATTTCCTTCCATATCTGCTACCCATGTGTAGTTAACACTGATGTTTGCCACTGGTTCCAATGTGATATTACTGGAAATCATGAGTTTTTCCTCTGTTATGTTACCTGCAAATATCTCAATTGAAAGATTTTCAATTCTGTAATTTACATTACTTGTAATGTTAAGCCAGAATTCAACAGTATCTCCGGCAGTGATATTTAAGGTTCTGTTGCCATTTTTCACGAGGAATAAATCTATGATCCTTATGTCTGGTAGGGGGATAACTTCAATTCTTTTTTCCGCTATGTTGTTATCCAAATGCTTTTCAAGGTAGGGCTCTGTGCACTGTCTGATTGAAACAGTTATTGCACCCGTGAGACTTGCGTTCCAACTGATGGAAATCTCAGTACTGGAAAGGGCTTTTATTGTGGGTATTATTATGGAACCAATGAGATAGGTGTCATTGTAAACCTCCACAGTAACATTGCGGGCATCTGTATCTCCAAGATTGGTAATTGTAATGTTTATTGATAATGGTGTTCCTTCAACAACTGTGTTGTAAACTGGAGTTTCTTTATACAGGATGCGAATGGCGTCTGCGTTTACACTCAGGTCAGGCGGCGAATAGACATTCAGGTTTATTGTCTCTGCATCATAAACCCTGTCAAGTTCAATACGGAGGTTCACAGCATGGATGCCCGGGGAAGTAACTGGGTAGCTAAATGAAATGTTCACAGATTGATTCATATACAGGGCACCGATAAATTCCTGGAAACTTTGATGAAGGTATGTGTCCTCAAGAATTACAAGGAAGTTCTTCATGTTAACATTTCCTGTGTTCTTCACTGTGATATTTATTGTTACATTCTCATCGTAGGGGAGTGTGTTGTTGGAAATGGCAATTCCGATAATTTCAAGAGAGGGATTGAATTTCACAACAGAACTTATTGCAATGTTGTTTGCCTTGCTAGTCTCATTATATAAATTTAGAGGGTCAATTACCACTTTTATACTGTGGTTTCCTGGCAGTGAGGGACTCCATGTAAAATTGAATGATACTACCTGTCCTGAAAAGAGGATGAGGGTTGTGGTGTATATTTCAGTTTCTGTGTTTGCATCAACATTTACATCATAAACTACCACGGTTACATTTATCCCATTCCTTGGTCCAATGTTTCTCACTGTTATATTTACATTACCACCACTTAAGTAGTCAAAAGTTGAAGGCACATGGATATCTCCAGTATATACTGCAAAATCAGGTAGGAGTGCATGATAGGAGAGATTAACTTTCACAAGGTTAATGGCAGAAGGATAGCTCTCAAATGAAATGTTCATTATCTGGTTTTCTCCGCTGTAATTTGATTCTAATCTGTAGTTTCCAATAAATATTGAACTGCCTCCAATACTCTGGATTGTATAATTTATAATGTCTGTGAGCAGTACAAACCTTGCATTTCCATAGATGTCAGTTGTGTTTTCTCCAGCAATGGTTCCATTTGTAGCAAAACGCACAACAAGAGAGACGCCATCAATAGGCATACTATTTCCGTCAAGTGCGTTAACAACCAGGTACCTGTAAATTCTGGCTTCTGCAGCATCTTCTGTGATTATATCATCCTGGCCTCCTGTCAAGGTAACATTTATAAGGATGGCTGTGGCATTACCTTTAAGTATTATCTTGGACGGGTAATATATGTCCTGTGCATAAAAACTCCTTGCAATTATGCTTACACCCAACCATGCTCCTTCTGTGAGTGTACCACCGACCATTGTGAATCTCTTGCACTTTAGGTCTACATAAGAGTTGCTGATGGTTGTATTTATGAAGGTGAATGTGGTTTCATTTTTACCCAACATCTTTGCGGTATCAATTGTTCCGCTCATCGCAGAGATCGTTGCATTATCCAGCAGTGCAAGATAGTATGCAAAGTTGCTTTCTATTCTTGCGTGGTTAAGCACAAGGGTTCCATTGGAATAGAGGAATATTCCATATGTGTAGTCCGTGGGCTGTGAAATTTTAAGTGTAGCACCATCTATTATCAGAGTGCCGTTGTATCCAATCAAGATTGAGCCATAATGATAGTATGTGCTTGTGATGGTTACAGTTTCATTTTCAATAATCCATGGTGTGCCCGCACTGTACACAATAAACTCAACAGTTGCGTTGTTGTTTTCCTTTGTGGTTTCAACAAATTGTCCTGCAGGATCCACCACTGCAATCATTGTGTGGTCACCAGTCGGGTTTGCATAGTATGTAAAATTAATCAATCTGCTTTCACCAGCGAGAATTGTGGTTGTGTTGGAATACACAGTTGAGAGTCCATCATACACCTCAACCAGCAGATTTTCTACCCTTGCGTTTCCTGTATTTACAACTTCAATTGTGATATTAATCTGAGAGCCAGATAAAATAAGTTGCGGAATCTGTGAAACAAACCTGACTGAAAGATCTGGTACTGCACTGGAAAGCGAGATTGCAATCTCTGTTCCCGGTGTCCATAATGGGTATGCTGGCAGTGTGATGTTGTACCACTGGTCAATCTGCCCAAATCTGAGCTCTACAATGTACACGCCCACAAAGTTGGATGAGTATGGTGTGGTAGCATCTATTATATCTGTAATAAGGGTAATCCTTGCACTCCCATTAACTGTAGTGGCACTGGCTACAGGATGCATTGTGATATTGTACACATTTACATTTGCATTGTCAACACCAAAGCCATTCACATCAGTAACATGCACCTCAAGATATCTGTAAATCTTCACAATTGCATTCTCATATGCAAGCACAGCATCCAGTGCCGTGGGCAGTGTCACACCAACAAGTGTAATATTGTCTGTGCCATTGAACACCAGTTTCCTGTCAAATGTGGTATTCTCTGCATACACACTGCCATGGAACTCCAGCACTTCGCTTACAATATTCGTATCCACAAATGTGATTGTATTGGCATGAAAACCAGTTATGCCACCTGTATAATTTGTTCTATTGAGAGTAAGGACGCTTGCATTACCGCTCAACCGCCCTTTCTCAACCTTTGAGTTATTTGCATATATCTGGGTGTTATCGTTCACCGCAATCGCATATCGGTAATCACTTGTAAGTGTTGAATCATTCATTACAAGCTTTGAGTTTCCTTTCATGTAAATGCTGAATTTAAAGTCC
>JBMFNP010000022.1:0-28893 GCA_049970095.1 Thermoplasmata archaeon
ACACCATCCTCAAATGTGAGATTCAACCATACTGGTGAGGCGCCGAATTTATTCCCGTTCACAGGGTCATTCTCGGGACTCCAGTTCGCATAAAATGTGTAATTTTTCGTTGCATCTATTGTGAGGCTTCTTACAATTTCTGTATTGGGTTGCCCTGGTTCCCTGTAAACCGTAATATTCAGCAATTCTATGCCATCTGCATAGAGATGCAATGTGGAATCATGCCATTTCTCCCCTGCAATCCTGTATGAGATATTAATATTGTATGTGGCATTGAGTTCCAGAATTTTTGGTGCACTGTTGTTTATATTCACTATTGCAGTTGCGCTACCTTCCAATCCACTACTATCTATTGCAGTAAATCTTACATTGCCATGGAAATCGTCATCAAACACATAAATGAGCGGGTTCTGGTAATAACGCTCTGAACAAATCTCCCAGTATGATGTGCAGCTGCCCACATCCTCATCACTAATTGTGCCCTCAAGCACAATTGCACTCCCTTCCACACCATAGTATGGTCCATTCGCATTTACCACAGGTGGTGCATTGGTCACATTTACATAGGTGTAGCTGGTACCCCAGACATTACCCTCTTCCGTGCCCCTTACGAGGAACATAACTTTTGTTTGAAAATTCAAAATTTTGCACCTACGTCTTACCATTACTATCTGGCAGGCTCTCGGTTTCCTGGCTGAGATTATTAGAAACCAAAGTTAGGGTTCCCCTTCAGAGAGAAAGGCACATATAGCGGTTTGTTTTTGGTTAGAAGGCATCGGAGGAATGATATGATCAAATTTGGACCTGCAGGGATACCTTTGTCCTGTAAGGGAAGGACACTCAGAGATGGAATTATTGATGTTCACAGTCTGGGACTCACCGCCCTTGAATACCAGTTACTCCGAGTAAATGTGGTAGAACGCGCACCTTATGACGATGAGATAGGAAAACCTCTTTCAGAGGTAGGCGAATTCGTCGTTGAAATTAAAAGAAAGGAGAAAAATGGAGTTTCACTAATCTCTGATATGGATGAAAAGATAAAGAAAAAGGACATGCTGAGCATTTTGCTAACAGGTCCAACAAGAAGTGCGGGAGACCTCAGGGAATTGAACAAACTTGCAAAAAGCTTAGATGTTTCGCTCTCAGTGCATGTGCCATATTATATTGACCTCTGCGTCTCCCAGGAAATAATTGAGAGAAGCATTTACTACATGAAACTTGCTGGTATTATTGCGAAGGAACTGGATGCTAAAATTGTGGTTACACACATTGGACCATATAATGAGAAGATAGGAAAAAAACGCTCAATAGATAGAGCTGCAAAAAGAATTGCAGAGGTTGTAAAATGGTATTCAGGCCATGGAATCAAGGCAAAACTTGGACTTGAGCCGAGTGGAAGGGAAGATGTGATTGGCACAATGGACGAAATCTTTTCACTATGCAAAAAGGTGAGGGGCACACAGCCAGTGTTGAACATCCCACACATTCATGCAAGAACCGGCGGGCTCATGAATGATAAAGGGGAAGTATATCAGATTCTGGAAAAGGCAAAGAAATTCTCACCAGAACTTTATATTGTGTTTTCAGGCGTAATTGTGGAAGGAAAAAATGAGGTGAAGCTGACCCCAGTAAAAAGTGGGAACCTCAAATTTGAACCTCTTGCGGAATGCTTAATAGACAACAATTATGATGCAACAATAATTTCAACTTCTCCACTTCTGGAACATGATGCGATGTACCTTAAAATAATGTATGAAAGGGTATTTGCCAAAAAAGTTCCGAAAATAAAGGAAAAACTTGAAAGAAAGGACTTGACACAGAAAGAGAAGAAAAAGAAAATACAGAGGGAAAAAAGGAAAAAACAAACTGAGCGGGGGAAGAAAAAGAAATGAACCAGCAACAGGAAAACGGCCGGAAAAGATCCACATTCATGGAAGCAAAGGAATACATACTTTCAAGAGTGAAAGAAATTCTTGAAAATGGAGATTTAGAGACTATAAACATTGTTGTTGATAAAATCCTGAATACAAGACAGATTTTTGTATATGGTTCAGGACGCTCTGGAATTGTGGGTAAGGCATTTGCAATGCGACTGGTGCAAATGGGATTGAGGGCTTACTTTATAGGTGAAACTATTACTCCAATCGTAGAGCACGGAGATCTGGTAATAATCATTTCAAATAAGGGAGAGACATACTCAGCAATTCAGACCGCAAACATAGTGCGAAGAGTGGGCGGAGAGGTTGCGGTGCTTACCTCCAACAGACAGTCAAAACTTGCACTTGCTGCAAATCATGTAATTGAGTTAAAAATTGAGTGGGACACAAAGCACAAGAGATTTGCACCTTTAGGAACACTATTTGAGGTCTCTGCCTTCATCTTCCTTGATGCACTTGTGGCTGAGGTTATGGAGAAGAAGAATGAAAATGAGGATACCATGCGTGCAAGGCATGCAATAATGGTGTAGAAAATGATAGAGGTGGATGGAGGATATGGCGAGGGTGGAGGACAAATTGTAAGAATTGCAGCAGCACTTTCTCTATGCACTCAGCAACCCGTGAGAATAAGAAACATACGGGCGAAGAGAGAGGTGGGAGGACTGAGACCACAGCATCTTTCAAGTTTGAAGATTCTTACAGAATTAAGTGAGACAAAGATTACTGGGCTGAGGATGGGTTCCAGAGAAGTTGAGATTATACCGGGTAAAATCACAGGTGGAAAAAAAAAGATAAATATAGGGACCGCTGGAAGCATTGCTCTTCTACTCCAGACAGTGCTCCTGCCCTCGCTTCTCGGAAATGAAGGCATTGAGCTCACAATAATCGGAGGCACAGATGTAGCAAGAGCACCCACAATTGATTACCTCATGAATGTGCTTTTTCCAATGTTGCGAAAAATCGGGGGAAATGCAGAAATTTGGGTGGAACGCAGGGGCTTCTATCCTGCGGGCGGGGGAATTGTGCATTTGAGTATCCAGCCCTCTAAGATTTCACACTGGATTTGCACAGAACCCCATGGTTCTCTGGAAATTTGTGGAAAAATTGTATGCTCTGGCTTACCAGAACATGTGGTAAAGCGAATGAAACATGCGGCTTTGAATGTACTTCTGGAATACCATCCGAAAATTGATAGCGAGTATGTGCAGGCATCCTGTCCCGGGGTGAGTATCACACTCTGGGGTAAGTATGAGAACACGGTTTTAGGTGCATCAAATATTGGCGAGAAAGGTGTGCCTGCAGAAGAGGTTGGGGATATATGCGCTGATGAACTGAAAAGAAACCTTTCTGGTGAGTGTACAGTTGATTCTCATATGTGTGACCAGTTGCTCCCATTTCTTGCATTTTCAGATGGGGAGTCAAGATTTGTCACAAGATATGTTAGTTTGCATGCTGAAACCGTTGCCTGGGTGCTTCGTCAATTTACTAACAGAGAAATTGAATTTGTGAGTGGGAAAGAAAATGTGGTCGTGAAGGTGAGATAGAAATGGTGGATATGATGAAAATTGTAGAGGAAATTTACAATCAGATCCAGAATGGCGAGATTCCTGCAATGAAAGTGTCTCTAAGAAGCAAGCAAAACATTGCATTCAGCACAAAAACCAATGTATGGAAACTTGGAGAATTGCAGGGAATAAGGTCTGCAAAGAAGCTGGATGGAGCCCTCATGCTGCTCAGAACCATGCATATGATTGAGTTTATCCAGGAAATGCTTAGAACAGGCAAGTCCTCAACGCTCAGAGAACTGTATTATATTTCGGAACAGTGGGATATTGCAAAGTTTAGTGCTGAGGAGGAATCAAATAAACTGGTTGAGGATCTGGAAATTCTTACATCCTCGCTGAGGGAAGATTTTCATTTGAGGCCAGAGGAGAATGGAGCATCTGTGATAGGAAATCTTACAATTGAGGAACTAAACAGAAAAGGCGAAAGAAAGAAAATAAATTGCAGGGATGATGTGGGTGATGGAGGATACGCGCTGCCTTACAATGTGGAAAAGGAAAAAATTAAATTTCTGGATGTAGATGCGAAATTTGTTATTGCAATTGAGTGTGGAGGTATGTTTGACCGCCTGGCTGAAAACGGGTTTGATGAAGCGTATGATGCAATTCTAGTGCATCTGAAAGGACAGCCAGCAAGATGTACAAGAAGGTTCATAAAAAGGTTAAATGAGGAACTCCATCTTCCTGTGGTAGTATTCACAGATGGGGATCCCTGGTCATTCAGAATTTTTGCGAGTGTAGCATATGGTGCAATAAAAACTGCGCATATCAGTGAGTATCTTGCAACTCCATCTGCACAGTTCCTTGGAGTTACTGCTTCGGATATTGTGAATTACAACCTTCCCTCTGACAAACTTACTGACAGGGACATTGCAGCTCTCAATGCTGAGCTCACTGATCCAAGGTTTAATGATGAATTCTGGAAAAATGAGATTGAATTGATGCTGAAAATCAACAAGAAGGCGGAACAGCAATCACTCGCAAAATATGGATTGAACTATGTTACTGACACATATCTTCCAGAAAAACTTCAGGAAATGGGAATAATATAATCATTATATCACTCCCTCTCTTCTGAAAATTTCTTCCATTTTTCTGTAAAACTCTTTTCCGCTCTTTCTTATTCTTGCATTCTCTGGTTTTGCTGTCAGAAATTCTACAACCTCTTTACCGAGATAGGGCACGAGAGCCTGCTCATTCCTCACAGCGTAGAGCGCCATTAGGGATTCTAGCACACTCTCCTTTAATAAATTCTGGCTCAGTGTGTAGCCGCGCAAAGCCCTTTCTGCAGTTTTCTCAAATCTCTGTCTGTTCTCTTCTCTCCGCTCACCTGCCAGGTCCTCGCTCTCTGTGTGATAACCGTAGAAGTAAACAAGAAACACTGCAACCAAGGCTGTAAATGCTATGAAACCCAGTTGCACAATCCCGCTGTACTGGGCATAGTAAATGAAAGGTGCCAGAACACCAAAAAATATTGCTATAAAAAACAACACGGAAATAAGTTTCTGCTCTTTCAGGAACTCACCTCCACTCTGAAACCTTTCAGTGCATGAATTGCAGTGTTTTTCTGCTCTTCTGTAATTTCATGTGTGCTGTATCTAGCGGTCTCAAACAATTCAATAAGTGTATCTAGATTTTTGCTCTCAATCTTGAGTCTGCCCTTTACCTCCTCCTTGAACTCTCTCGGTGTTAAATGCAAAGCGTCTTTGACACCATGCTCTGCCAGGATTTCTGTCATTCTTTTGTAGCATCTGATAATTGCGTCTCTGGTTGAGATTCCTGTCTCAAAAAGGGCAACGCTCTCCTCAATTGCATCTGCAAAATCAAGGCGTAATTCTCTGCTTACTCCCTTCCTTCCTTTTCTCCACCCTGCAACATATGAAAGCACAACACTCACAATTATAACCGTAATAATCACAAACATACCCAGAATAAGCAGCACAGAGGCTAACGGGAAACTGGTGGAAGTTCTTGGAAGTGGCGTATTCCCTGGCGTGGCAGTGCTATTGTTAGTATTGTTCATACTCACATTCTGTTCTGTGTTTGTAGCTGTCATTACATATAACACGCCAATCAAAATTAGAATTGCAAGGAATGCACCCAAAAACGCATGAAGCACCTCTCTTCCACGCCTCATTGCAATCAGGTAGAAAATCCCCACTATTCCCACACATAGGAAAAACCAGTAAATCATAAGGCACACATTCATATTTATACCTTCTGGCGGTGTGCTCACTATTTCATTTCTCTGTGGTGCCTCAGGCGGCAGCATTTCATCATTCAGTTGGAGGTTAAGAATTGTGTACCCAAGAATTGCGCATGCACATATGAAAAATGAAAATGCTGCAACCACAAACACGTTCTTACTCTTTTTCATCTGCAATTCCTATCACCTTAACGACCACCCGTTTATCCCGCTGTCCATCAAATTCTGCGTAGTATATCTGCTGCCAGGGTCCAAAATCAAGTTCACCTTGTGTAATCGGAACAATCACTTCGTGCCCGATGAGCAAGCTTTTGAGATGTGCGTCCCCATTAGTTTCACCAGTTCTGTGGTGGCGGTAATCCATTCTGAAAGGCGCAAGTTTCTCAACCCATTCATCTATATCCTTTATCAACCCGCTCTCTGCATCATTTATATAAACTCCTGCGGTGATATGCATTGCTGAAACTAGTGCAAACCCCTCTGTTATGCCTGACTTCCGGACAATCTCCGCAACTTTATCGGTTATGTTAATGTATTCCCTCTTGTTTTTTGTGTGAAACCAGAGGTATTCTGTATGCGACTTCATGTATCCCTTCATAGTTTACCACCCATCTTTTTCACTACCGAATATGGAACAAGGTAAATATTCTCTTCTCTCTTAAGCAGCCACATCTTTTCCGCATCTGCAGGGTAATCCATCCCGCTAAATCTCTCAAGTTTCATGGTATTTTCATCAAGCACTGTTACCTCATCTTTATCACGGTACACAACCTTTACTTCTTGCAGCTCCTTTAATGTAATGATCTCCACATTTTTCAGCGCTTCCTCATCCACAACAACCTCCTTTCGCTCACTTGCAAGCACTACATTTCTTCCCTCTATAGCCCTAACAATGTAAAACTCCCCGGCATAATAAATCAGGTCATCAACTTCAAATCGGTTCAACTCAACAAGATATGTTACCCTGTAAACATCCTTTCCCTCTTTTCTGGTGTGCAACCTAGGTGAAACCGAGAGCTTTGCATGGTATCTTGTCTTCAGTACCTCACATACAGTTCTGGCATAGGCATTGTCTGCAATGTAAACATCCACACCATTCCGCACAATTTCTTTCTTTATCACCTGTCTTTTTCGTTCCCCACTTCCTTCTATGACTTTACCAATTTCCATAAGCACTTTCTCCCCAATTTCTCTTCCCTTCCTTCGCACCTGAATTATTGCAGAAAATCCGTGTCCATGCACTCTGGAGCAATCTGGACAGAGCAGGTGCTTCCTCACCACACACACTTCCCTTTTTAATACAAACTCTGCATTTTCAAGTTCCAGATTAAGATGCAAGAGACAGGAAAAAAGATTTCTGTCTTTTTCCACGCATTCCATTTCAATTATCCTGCATGTGAAACCATGCAAACACCTTATCTGGGTTTCAAGCAATCTCTTTATGCCTTCTTTCTCGCTCCCGAATTTTTCCCAGTGTTTTCCAATCAGAATTCCATTACAGTCCTTGCACACAGTGAGCAGGATTTTTTCGGGAAGGTGCACAGGATTCTTTTCCGCAACCAGGCAGGAAATGCACATCCCATTGTGAAATCTCTCTACGGATTTTCCACACACGGGACAGAGCAATTATATCACCACCATCTGAGCATGCGGTACTCCTGCAACTTTTATTATATTTCCTTTTTCTATATATCCATTTCTCATCGCAAGGGAAACCGTGTGCTTTCCAAAGAGGTTTGCGATGGTAGCAGTTTGCATATATGCCAGAAATTCATCATCGCTCACAAGAGTGCCCATATAAAATTCTTTATGAAGCGTTAGACAGAACCGCTCATCTACCAGTTTTTTACCAGCAAGTTCCGCATCACATGCAGCCACAAGCACCTCGCAGCCCCTCCTGTGCACCTTGAGGTAAATTTTCAGCTTCGCACTAACCTCTGATTCTCCTGTAGTATCCATCTTTCGGCTCATAAATCTCTCCACTACTCTTCAGCCTGTACAGGATTTCCTCTACTTTTTCTTCATCCATTCCATATCTTTCCAGCAGCGTTGAAAGCACTATTTCGCGGTTCACACCATCAGGGTTCTCCCTCTCAAATTCTATAAGCACTTCCCTTACCATTGCAATCTCGTCTCTCTTTGACTTCGGAATTCCCGTGGAAACAATATCAGTATCCAGTAGGTTTGTAGTTCTGTCCCTTGCAACTTCTTCATAACATTTCATAAAGACGCGCAATGCAAGTTCTGCATGTTCACGCTTTACTTCTTTGCTTAAATGAATTTTTGCAGCAGCCTCAGAAAGACGAATCATAGCCTCCAGTTGTCTCGGTGTGATGGGCACAGGTGCGTCCTCTCCCTCTCCAAGCTTCCTGATCCTCACATACTCATTCAGAATAAGTTCCCTCGCCTCCTCAGAAAGCACTGGAATAATCTTTCGCGCATAGGAAATGTACTTTTTCAGGAATTCCATATCAAACACTGGCTGTAGGTCCTTACCAGAATCTTCTATATCTACCTTTCCCTCCCTTCCCTGAATTGCCAGCACTTCTCCATGAAGATGTGTTTTTAAAATATGTGTTGCAATTTTTTCATCCTTTGCAGCCTCAGGTCTATCCTGCACTGGGATTATTATGTCAAACCTTGAGAGTAAGGTTTCTGGGAGGTCTATCTGTTCAAAAACTGTTTTATTTGGATTAAATCTTCCATCCCTGGGATTGGCCGCAGCAAGCACAGGGCACCGCGTATTGAGAGTAGCGTAAATTCCTGCCTTGGAAATTGTTACTGTCTGCTGTTCCAGTGCCTCATGCATTGCACTCCTATCCTCTTTCGACATCTTATCAAGTTCATCTATACATGCAATGCCAGTATCTGCAAGCACGAGGGCACCAGCCTCAAGTGTCCACCTTCCTTCCCCAAACTCATCCTTCACCGCCGCTGCTGTAAGTCCTGATGCAGATGTAGATTTCCCCACTGCATAAATTCCTCTTGGAACAATTCTAGATACAAATGAAAGCATCTGGGATTTTGCAGTACCTGGGTCACCTACCATCAGAATGTGTATATCTCCCTTTCTGCGTACACCGTCCTCCAGTGTTTTGGGCACACCCCCAACAAGTTGAAGTGCAATAGCCTGTTTTGCATCATCCATACCTGCAATTGTAGGGGAGATTGAACGCACAATTTTCTCAAAGATTTGAGGGTCCCTACCTACTGCCTCAATCCTCTCAATATCCTCAGCAGTCAGATCAACCTCAGAATATTCCTTGCTCAGTTTCTCGAGGAAATTCACATTCAGAATAATTTCAAATTCTGTTGTGGATTTAAACTTTGATTTTTGGATTGCCAGAAGCACGCCACTGAGTTTAACTCTATCACCAGGGAATACATTTCCACAAAGATCATCTTCAATGTATCCCATAAGACGCTGGGGCTGGGCACCGCCACGGGGCATGGTTTCAAAACTTTCCTGAATCTCAATTTTCTGCTGGTCTATAAACTTGGATTCCTCAGGCAGGAGAATGAACTCTGTCTGGTTTTCTAATTTACCGCAACCTCCCTGTTTTTCCTCACATTTTCCTGGTGTTATGAGGGTTGTAGAATCCTGGTGCTGGTAGAGGATTGCACCGCAGTTTTTGCACTGGAAAGCAGCGTTGATTATTCTGGGCCTGACTTCCGTCACTCTCCTTAGTAATCCTTCAACTGTAATGAATTTGTAGAGATGAATTTCCCTTATCTCTCTGATTGGAATTATCGGGCGGTGGGTTGGCACAATCCTTATCCATATCTTTCTGGGATCAATAACTTCTTCTGGCGCAGGCATCAGTTCCATCATTACCTCTTTTCCGATTTCCAGGGCTTCTAATGGATGGTTCAGAATGATTTCCAGAAATTCGTGATTATATTCATGTAAACTCTTCTCATCCACCTTCAGGGTCCTAGTGTCAGGGTAATCCCTTGCAATTTCTGCAATATCCTTAATATAATCATAACTCTCGAAAAATTCTCGCCAGTATGCCCTTGTTGTGGTGAACTCCACTGCCATGGACTTACCTCAACAAGATATGTAGAGAAGGGTAATTAAAGATTGCGGGAGAGTTTGCGCCAGCAGCACCAACAAAATTCCCTCACTGCTTGTGGAGGCTGGGGGACATAAGTTTTGTTGAAAATTTTCTCAACTAAACATTCGTTTACCACCCTTGCGTAATGGTAAGGAATATATAGCACTAATTGTTTTTGGGTTTGAGGATAAATATGGGACTGAAAGATTTTATAATAAAAAGGACGGTCTATTCCATAGTGACCTTGCTGATAGTGCTGGTGTTACTTTTTACAATATTCAGAGTAATGCCCGGTGACCCAACGAAGCTGGCACTTGACCCGAAAGCCTCGCCAGAGAGAAAGCATATCCAAGCGGTCCAATATGGACTTGAAGATCGCAGGGATTTTACACTGGATAAAAAGACAGTTTCTGTTCATAAAGACCCAAATACAAACATCTTCACGCCGCTGACACCTGACACCTTTGTAAACTCTACGAATGAACTCAAGTACACTGTGACTGATGCCAGTACAGAATGGTTCATCATGGAAATAAAGATAATACCAAAGACGCCAGGTTTGATGGTTTCTGCAGGAATATTTCTTGATGGTTTAGTGGCAAAGGATGGAAAGATTGAACCAAAGGAGACAGTTACTACTGAGGGTAACAAGACACCCTGGCTATCAAAAGCTTCCACTAACGGAAATGTGTTGCTTGGAAATGTACCCATTTCAGATATATCCAAATTTGCCGCCCAGAATAACACCATAAGGGATTCTGAGATTTATGTGAATGGTGGTGGATTAACAATGGAAAACTCAATTCTAATGAACTCAAAAATACTTTCAGGTACCTCAATTGTAAGAAACAGCGTGCTAATTGGTACTTCTGAAGAATTTATAAACAAAAGTAGTATAGTGAATGAGGTGTGGTATAATAACAATAATATTACAGGGAAAGCCACATGGGGAACCCCTGTACAGGAGAACTCAACAATTTCTGGCTCTATGATTGTGGGTGACTCCACAATAAAGTTTTCAAACATTAGTGCTTCCAAAATCTTTGATTCATTTGTTGACAACTGTACTTTCTCCAATGTGGTGGTTATAAATAGCACAGTGAACAACAGAACAGCATCTAACATAATCATAATAAATAATGAAGATTATCCGTTAGATCGCAGCCTGTTGATCCTTAGAACACCTTCTAATCCTCCACTGGCAGCTAGAGGAAATGACAAAAACGAAGTGGTAATCAAACTCCTCACACTTAACAAGGATGGAGAAATTGATATTGAAATAAATGTAATTTCCTATATTCGGACAAGTTTCTTTACCCAACTTGCGAGATATATGCAAGATATGCTTGTATTTAATTTTGGAAATGACTTTTTTACGCAGCGACCGGTAACTGAAGGTATTGCGGTGAGGATAGGCCCCACGATATTACTTTTTGGGAGTGCTACTGTAATTGCATATGCACTCGGTATCTTTCTCGGAGCATTGTTGGCATGGAGAAGAGGTAGCAGAATGGAACTTTCAATAATTATTGTGAGCTTGTTCTTTTACTCAATGCCTCTCTTCTGGTTTGGTATGATTTTGCTCTGGATTCTTTCCAACCAGGCTGGTTGGTTCCCACCAGGTGGACTTGTTTCTCCAACTACTGACAAACCCCTAGAAGGTTTTGAGTATTTCAAGGATCTTGTATGGCATCTTACTCTGCCCCTTCTGACCCTCACAGTAACCCACCTTGCTGGCGATGTGTTACTTATGAGAAACTCTATGCTAGAAGTAATGGGAGAGGACTACATTTTGACTGCAAAAGGTAAGGGGTTAAAAGAAAGAACGATTCTTTACAAACATGCTGCAAGAAATGCCATGCTTCCAGTGGTTACGGCACTTGCACTGAGTATCGGAGGAATAGTAAGTGGTGGTGTGCTAACAGAGACAGTGTTCTCATGGCCAGGAATGGGATACTGGCTTGTAGAAGCAACCCTTAACTACAACTATCCTGTGGCTCAGGGTGTTTTCTATATTCTTGCGATTCTCACAATTGTTGGCAATGTGATGGCAGACATGCTTTATGCATATCTTGACCCCCGGGTTAGACTGTGAGGTGAAAATATGGTATCCAGAAGAACTAAAGAAAAAATAAGGGACATAAGTAAAGTGCTTAAATCCAGCTGGAAGATGTTCAGTGAGAGTATTACAGGATTGGTAGGTTTGGGAATCATTTTCTTCTTCGTAATTCTTGCCATACTAGCTCCTTTCCTTGGACTTAGGGACCCGATGCATTGGACAGCGCCATATAGCGATATTCTCGTAGGAGTAGAATCTAATGCAACTGTAGATTCATTTACAGGCACACTCGTAAGCGGACCAGCAACTATTCCACCCGTGGGTGAAAAAATCTACAAAGCATATATACTGACAACAGATGGCTCTAAAGGTAAAATATCAGGAATCAATCTAAGAGACGATGCGGTTGTCTGGACGAAAGAATTTGACGGGACGCCAGTACAGAATTTCACATTCTTTTATCTAATTGCAGGAGGGATGCTTTCACCCACAAACATTACTATATTGGTAGGGGTGAATACTGCTTCTGGGGGCAAACTCTATGTATTTGTAGATGACTACCAGTACAATGTTCCTTCAAGAGATATTAAGATGGTAGAATTTCCTGCTGGGAACAGCTACCTTGACAAAATTGCTGGTATCACATTTCCTGCAAAAATAATTAGAACAACAGAATACTGGCCATTTTTTGTAGTCTCGGAAAAAGGGAAGGTGTATGCACTTCAGATCCAGATCACACAGCCTGGCATACAACTTAAAGACCTCAGAATAAATATTCAGAGAGGGTTTAGTGAAGGCTCAGAGTACACAATTCCTGGGAACAACACAGTGCACGGAGTTCCACTTCAACTCAATGGTCAGCGTGTTCTTGTGGTCACACACTCCAGGGGAATCACATTCTTGAGTTACAACACTACTGGTTATCCCTGGAAAATGGAGGCATTTGGAAATTATTCATTTTCTCCAAGCCCGTTTGCCTCGCCTGTGACTTCAAAGTACTATAGGGACCTGGGAGGTTTTAATCCAGACACGCCAGTAATTGCTGGTGGTTCTGACGGTACACTCTATCTATTCAACATGAGCTCAGCTGGAATAAACAATCCAGTGAAATACTCTGTTGGTAGTTCTACAGAAAAAGTTGTGGGCATTACTACAAATTATGAAGAAGAATGTATGGTATATGTGGCCACCGAAAATGGAAAAATGTTTGCATACTGGTATAACAAAACAGACAAGGCTCTCAGGGAGAATTACAATCTAGATCTTGGAGGTAAAGTAGTTTCGGCACCGTATTACAGTAAAGCCACTGATAAAGTGTTTGTAGTAACTGAAAAGGATGGTAAAAGCATCATGTGGGTGCTCAATTATGTGAAAACAGAATCTGGTGTTATAAGGTACACCTATGTGACCTCAAAAAATATCTCTCCACCATTTCCAACAGGACAAGTGATACAGTTTAATGTAACAGTGTACAACCCCAGTAAAGGCACATTTGAAAACAAAACAGAAACAGGAGAGGTAGTGCTTCTTTGCGACAAAAATACCAATGGACTTCTCCTGATTGCTGAAAAAATAAGGACGCCATTACCTCCAGGTACCTATCCTTCTGGCAACACATACTGGCTTGGCACAGATACACAGGGAAGGGATGTTCTGAGCAGGATAGTCTGGGGTTCACAGATAGCACTCTTCATTGGTGTTACTGCGGCAGTGCTTTCAATGCTGTTGGGAACCGTGATTGGACTTGTGAGTGGATATTACGGTGGAAGTATTGACCTTGTGCTCATGAGAATTACTGATGTTTTCCTTGTAATTCCGTTCCTTCCGTTGGTAATTATTCTGGCAGCGGTGCTTGGCTCGAGCATTATGAACATAATTTATGTACTGGTTTTGATAGGGTGGCCAGGAATTGCCAGAGTGATCCGTTCCATGATTCTCTCACTTAAAGAGAGACCATTCATAGATGCTGCAAGGGTGACAGGTGCAAGCAATTTCAGAATTATGTTCAAACATCTTTTCCCGAATGTAGTACCTCTCGCAGTCCTTTACATGACATTTACTGTTTCTGGGGCAATTCTCACAGAAGCCGCACTCAGTTTCATAGGACTTGGTGATCCCAATTCAGTGAGCTGGGGTATCGTGCTCCATGATGCGCAGTATTCCAACGCAGTAGGGAACTGGTGGTTGACAATTCCAGCAGGGCTGTGTATCACACTGGTCTCTATGGGATTCTATCTGGTTGGTAGAGCAGTTGAACAGATAATTAATCCAAGATTAAGGAGTAGATGAATATGCCGCTGTTAGAAGTGAAAAATCTGAAGGTTTATTTCAAAATAAGGAAGGGTACAGTGAAAGCTGTAGACGATGTCTCGTTTACCCTGGATGAAGGGGAAACTCTAGGACTGGTAGGCGAATCTGGTTGCGGAAAGACCACCACAGCATTTGCAATCACAAGGTTGCTTGCAAGTAACGGGCACATTGTGGGTGGTGAAATTTACTTTGACGGACAAAAGATAGGGGAAGCAGTACCTGATTTTGGAAAAGGTATTTTTGCGGAATCCAAGCTAAAAAAATTTGAGAAAATGCAAGAAGAGAGAATGCAGACGGTGAGATGGAAACAGATTTCTGTGATTTTCCAGAGTGCAATGAATGCCTTCAATCCTGTCTATAAGGTGGGCGACCAGATAATGGAAGCACTTCGTGTCCACGAGAAGATGACAAGGGAACAGGCAAAACAGAGGACAATTGAGTTATTCCAGCTAGTAGGGCTTGACCCTCGAAGAATCAATGGCTACCCACATGAGTTCAGCGGAGGTATGCGTCAGAGGGCAATGATTGCAATGGCTCTTGCATGCAATCCAAAGCTCATTATTGCAGATGAGCCCACAACCGCACTGGATGTAATTATGCAGGATAGAATCCTTAAAGAAATAAAGGATCTTCAGAAGAAACTCAAGATTGCGATGATAATCATCACACACGATATATCTGTGGTTGCAGAGGTAGCAGACAAAATTGCAATAATGTACGCAGGTAAAATCGTTGAATATGGAGATATTGTGGCTATATTTCACAGAACTTCCCATCCCTATTCCATTGGTCTCCTTGGTGCATTTCCAAGCATAAAAGGAAAGAAGCGCAGACTGGATGCAATTCCAGGTTCTCCACCAGATCTTGCAAATCCACCTACGGGTTGCAGATTCCATCCAAGATGCAAGTATGTCAAGGATATTTGCAAAGACAGGGAACCTGAAATGATGGAGGTTGAGAAAAATCACTGGGCTGCATGCCATTTTGCATATGAAGTGTTTAATGCAAGGGTTTCTGCAGAGGAGGTGAAAATGTGAGTAGCCCGATAGCAGGAATGAGCATGAGCACCTATCACCCTGAGGTAGCACCCTCGTCAGAGGTTGTGGTTAAAGTAGAAAACCTTGTAAAGTACTTTCCAGTGAAAATGGGAATTACCGGGATGTTTGGACCAAAAAAAGTGGTACATGCAGTGGATGGAATTTCATTTGAGATCAGAAAAGGAGAAATTTTAGGACTTGTAGGAGAATCCGGTTGCGGGAAATCCACCACTGGGAGGATGCTTGTACGCCTTGAAATCCCCACATCTGGAACGATTCTTCACAATGGAAAGAACATTGCAAAAATTAAGGGAAAAGAGTTAAAGGAATTCCGCAGGAAAGTGCAGATGGTGTTTCAGGATCCATATGAGTCCCTGAATCCGAGATTCACAGTTCTGGCAAGTGTAGCTGAACCCCTTATTGTGCACAGGATTGGCAGTTCAATGGATGAGCGTGAAGAACTGGTCTGCAAAGCACTGGAGGCTGCAGAGCTGAAACCCGCAACAGAATACCTTTCTAGATATCCACACGAGTTGAGCGGTGGGCAGAGACAGAGAGTTGCAATTGCGAGAGCACTTGTGCTTCGCCCTGACTTTATTGTTGCAGATGAGCCTGTATCTATGCTGGATGTCTCCATAAGAGCAGGTATTATGAACCTAATGCTGGACCTCCGTGCTAAGTACCAGATTCCATATCTCTTTGTGACGCACGATGTTTCAGTAGCAAGGTATATGTCAGATAGAATTGCTGTGATGTATCTGGGAAGGATTGTGGAAATTGGGCCCACTGAGTATGTAATCTCAAACCCACAGCATCCATACACACGTGCACTCCTTTCCGCTGTCCCTGTACCAGACCCCACACACAAACATGGACGCGCAGAAATTAAAGGAGAACTTCCGAGCCCAATAGACCTCCCGCATGGTTGCAGGTTCAACCCAAGATGTTTGTATGCAAAGGATATCTGCTTCCAGCAGGAGCCGCAGATGGTAGAAATTGAAAAAGACCACTTTGTAGAGTGTCACCTGGCTGGCAAGATCTAACTCAATCCAGAATAATTTTTTTACATTTTTTACACACCACTACTGCATCTTTCTTACACTTTGAACAGGTCTTTTTGAAGATGTATTCTTCCACTGGAGCATGACAGCACCTGCTTTCCACATCCACAAGTCTTCCACAGTATGTGCAGTAATGTTTTCTTGAGCCCTTTCTTACAAAGTGTGTGTACACATAGAGAATTACATACAGAACTATCACGATTGCAAACATTACGATTATATAAATGCAAAGGAGCCCATAATCTACCTCTTCCTCCCCTGAAATCTGGAACATAAAAATCAGTCAGAAAGAAGCCGTTTTGCATCTTCCTTGGTGATATTCAGTGCCCTGAAGTAGTATTCAAGGGATTTTTTAAGTATGGCATCATACTCCTGATTGCTACTCTCTTCATCCAGTTTTAATATGGCGTTTCTGTAATATTCTACACTCAGTTCAGATAGATAATATATTGCATTATCCGGATCAAGTTCTGCAGCTCTCTGATAAGCATTCTCCGCCTCCATATAAAGTCCGTTCTCCAGACAGAATGCACCATACGCAGAGTAATAATAGGGGTTTTTTCCATCCAGTTCAATGGCTTTTTTGTAAGCGTTCATAATTTGTTCAACACTCACCTTTGGTAAACCCAGACTTGCTTCTGCGATTCCAAAATATGCCTCTGCACAGTTCGGGTCCAGTTTCACAGCCCTGTTAAATCTGGATAGAGCACCTTTCATATCGCCTTCCTGAAGCAATCTGTTTCCAGCAGCAATTTCTTTTTCTACATTTGGTTCCATAGGATCACATAACTGCTAATAGATGAGGGGTTTAAAAGTCTTCCCTTGTATAGGGCGTATAGAGGGATGTAGGTACCAAAATTTTTACATCTCCCCTTAATAGAAAAGGTATATATCTTCCTACGATAATACCAGAAAGGCGAGAAGCATGTATAGGAACAGAAACAATGGCGGTAGCAACGATGGGGGCAAAAAAATAGTTCTTACTGCTTCGGCAATTGAAATGAGTGACTTCAACCTCAATGCTTTTATTGCGTTTACAGGCGGATTTCCTTCAAAAATTGTGCCTAAGGATATGTTAAGGAAACACTGGTATCCTCCAACTCCTTTTAATCCAGATGGTACTGCAAAATTCGCACCCTATGGATTGAGAAAGGTGGAATCACTTCTTATTGAGGAGTTTGGAGAAGAAAATGTGGTTACTGTCTATCCGACGATGCTTGAACACTTTGTGGGAAAGAACACAAAGGTTGTGGGAATAACCTCAATGGATCCTCTGGGAATTGGTTTTGTTAGCAGAACATACACAGGGCTTGTGGGTATAAGTGGAAAATCCATGTCTGCAGCAGAATTTGAGGACCTGCTTGCAAATCCGGTGTTTAAAAGATATCCTGTAAAGAAAATTCTTGGGGGCAGTGGTGCGTGGCAGGTTGTCAAAGCCAATTTACAAGATAAACTTGGGATTGATACGATTGTGATGGGTGAGGCAGAAGCGGAAGTGGTAGATCTTTTCCGCAGAGCAATCAATGGAGAGAAGCTACCGAGAGAAATTACATGCAAAAAACCAGATCCTTCTATTATCCCTCTCATCAAAAAACCATCCCTCTATGGGTTTGTTGAAATCATGCGGGGGTGTGGTAGAGGCTGTGCATTCTGCTCACCTACGATGCGCCAGCGCTACTCTTTTCCACTTGAGCACATTATGAAGGAAGTGGAGCTCAATTCAAAGCATGGCACAAAAATGATTTCGCTCCAGACAGATGATATCTTTCTGTATCATGCAAAACCTGGGTTCATACCAAACAGGGAAGCAATTGTCAAATTGATAAAATGTGTGCATGACACCCCAGGTGTTGAGCTTATTCAGATTGCTCATGCATCTCTTGCACCCGTGGTATATGACCCCAAAATGATGGAGGAAATATGTCCATTGCTTGTGGAGAAATCCAGATGGAAATATATTGATGGATCAAAGTATTGTACAGTGGAAGTGGGCATAGAAACAGGCAGTGAGCGGCTTATGGAAAAATACATGCGGGGGAAAATGCTTCCATACAAGCCAGAACAATGGCAGGAAGTAGTTGTTCAGGCTATTAAAATCATGAATGATAACAGAATGTACCCTCTGGCTACGCTCATCACAGGACTGCCAGGCGAGAAACCAGAAGACACGGTAAAAACCCTTGAATTACTAGATAAACTCAAGGATATGAAAATTTTCTATGTGCCCCTCCTTTTCACAAGCGAGGAGGACTGCATACTGCACCGTGAGAAACATGCAGATCTCAGCGAATTGAATGAGTTACAATGGGAATTTATTGCTAAATGCTGGGAACACAATGTGAAATTCTGGGTAGAGCCCTCAAAGAAGCCACTTATGATGCTGGGAAGCATATTTGCATATTTTGCATATTATAGATGGGTGCATGGAAAGAAGGCGCTGAAGCCTGTACTCAAGTTTTCTGGCTGGGAAGAATACCTTATAAGAAAGCCCTCCACACAATGCAACCCATCTTTCTGCCAGACGCCACCTCCTAAAAATACGGGGAAAGTGTAGAGGTGTGCACCCATGCTGAAAATTACGAGAGCATTGTTAAGTGTTTCGGACAAGAAAGGAATTATAGAATTTGCAAAAGCGCTCACAAAACATGGAATTGAAATCGTAAGCACTGGCGGTACCGCAAACCTGCTGATAAATTCAGGTATTGAGGTGATCGAAGTTTCCACGGTGACCAACTTCCCAGAAATTTTAAATGGAAGAGTTAAAACCCTGCATCCCCACATTTTTGGTGGTATTCTGGCAGAGGAAAAAGAAGAACACCTCTCACAGATAAGGGCACACAACATCGGCAGAATCCAGATGGTTTGTGTAAATCTGTATCCTTTTGAGAAAACGGTTGCAGGGCACCACACACTTGAAGATGCAATTGAAAACATAGACATTGGGGGGCCATCACTGATCAGGGCAGCAGCAAAAAATTACAGGTACACCGCAGTGGTGACATCACCTGAGCAATATGATCCAATTGTCAGAGAGCTGGATGAAAAAGGAGGACTCTCTGATAAAACCCTTGAAAAACTGGCTATTGAGGCATTTTGCAGGACCGCAATGTATGATGCTGCAATCTACTCCTATTACCAGCGAACATTTGATAGTGAAATTTTCCCGAAAACAATGATAAATGTTTATAATAAAAAAATCCAGTTAAGATATGGGGAGAACCCTCATCAGAAGGGTGCTTTTTATTCTGAAACAGATGTGAATTTTCCGTGCATCACCACAGCGGAAAAGATACAAGGAAAGGAACTTTCATACAATAACATTCTAGACCTGGATGCAGCATGGAACATCGTGTGCGAGTTCACAGAGCCCGCATGTGCAATTGTGAAACATACAAATCCTTCCAGTGTGGCAAGAGGTGAGGAAAGCAGTGTCGCATTTGAAAGATGCCTTTCAGCAGACCCTCTTTCCGCCTATGGAGGAATTGTGGCTTTCAACTCCTTGGTGACCGAGGAATGCGCAAGAAAAATGAAAAAATATTTTCTGGATGCGATAATTGCACCAGAATATGAAGGGAAGGCACTGGAAATTCTGGCAAAGAAGAAAAGTATGGTGCTCCGCACAAAAGGTACAGGTGAGGTGAAGGGCTTTGATATGAAAAAGGTAGGCGGGGGTTTGCTTGTCCAGGAAAGGGATACAAAGGTTCTGAACGAAATGGAGATGAAATGTGCATCCAGAAGGTTGCCCACAAGTGAGGAAATTGCAGCAATGCTTTTTGCCTGGAAAGTTGTTAGGCATGTTGCAAGCAATGCAATTGTTTTTGCCAGAGAAAATGAAACTGTGGGCATAGGTCCAGGGCAGACGAGCAGGGTAATGGCAGTAAAAATTGCTGCTGAGAAAGCAGGGGAGAGGGCAAAGGGTGCGGTGATGGCTTCTGATGGATTCTTTCCGTTCAGAGATGGAATAGATGCTGCAGCAAAAGCAGGGATCACTGCAGTAATTCAGCCAGGTGGATCTATTAGAGATGGTGAGGTAATTGATGCAGTAAATGAATATGGAATGGCTATGGTCTTTACTGGTTGGAGGGTGTTCCGACACTGATTATGGAGAAAAAGTATGTTGGTTTGGACCTGGGGAGTACCTATACAAAACTTGTGGAGATTGAGAATTCCCGTGTGGTTGGGAGCAGGATTGCTAAGAGCGTAAAATGGGAAAGTTTAATACCTGCGCATACAAAAAATCTTTGTACCACTGGTTATTTTAGAAAAAAGGTAAAGGCAAGGTGCACAATTACAGAAATTACTGCTGCAATGCTGGGTGTAAGGCATTTCTTCCCAGATTGTGAGGTGATTGTGGATATTGGTGGCCAGGATATAAAGGTCACGGATCTGAGAGATAACAGATTTTACATAAATGATAAATGCAGTGCTGGCACAGGGGCTTTCTTTGAGTTTATTCTTAGCTACCTTGACCTGAATTTCAATGACCTACAGGCAAACCAGAAAAATGCAAAAATTTTTCACCTGAACAATACATGCACTGTGTTTGCACTTTCCGAGATAATTTCATACATGACTGAAGGTGCAACGCCAGGTGATGTGATAGCAAGCATAAATGAGGCTTTTGCAAAAAAAATTGCAGGAATTTTGCCAGAATGCAGAACAGTGGTGCTAATTGGTGGTGTTGCCAGGAATCAGGGGTTTGTGGAGAGTTTGAGAAGATGCTTGAAAGCAGCACTACTCATCCCACCAGAACCCCAGATGGTAAATGCACTGGGTGCTGCACTCTACATTGAAAACAAAGAAGGAACATAATTTTCGTTTGCATTCTCACAAATATTCGTACTTTCTTGCCATTTCTTCCAGTTTTTCAATTCGCTTTTCAATCGGTGGATGTGTGGAAAGCAGGTTCACAATAGTGCTGGCACTGAATGGGTTTACAATAAACAGTGAGGAGGTTGCAGGATTTCCTCTCTCAAGGGGTTTTCTCCGCACTCCCCTATCAAGCTTTCTCAATGCATCTGCAAGTGCCAGTGGGTTTCTTATCAATTTTGCGCCTGTTGCATCCGCCTTATATTCCCTTGACCTAGAAATTGCAAGCTGCACAAGCATTGCAGCAATTGGAAGTGTAATTGCCGCCAGAACTGCAAGCGCTACCACAACAGGGTTCAACTCGCGCTCTCTCCGCCCTCCGAAAAGAACAGAATAAAACACAAATCTCGCTATAATTGAAATTGCTGAGGCAATAATAGAAGCAATGGTCATCACAAGAATATCACGGTTTCTAATATGCGAAATTTCGTGTGCAATAACTCCTGCAAGTTCACGGTCATTCAACAAACCCAGGATTCCTTCCGTAACTGCTACTGTAGCGTGCTTAGGGTTTCTACCAGTAGCAAAGGCGTTTGGTGTAGGCACAGGGACCACAGCCACCCTTGGCTTTGGAATTCCTGCCTTCATTGCAACCTCTTCCACAATTGAGTGCAAGCGAGGATACTCGTGGCTTTCTACTATTCTTGCACCATAACTCCAGAGAACTATTCTGTCGCTGAAAAAGTATGTAAAGATGTTGATAAAAATTGCAAGCGATAGAAACACCACAACAAATGTAAGGGAATTCCCGAAGAAATAGCCAGCAACATATCCTATGCATACCAGCAAAGCGGTGAGGAAGATGAAGAGCCCAGCGGTCCTAAGGCGAGGATTCATGATATAAAAATCAAACAAAGCAATATTTTAAGTTTACGACCCCCAAATCTTTATAACACCCTAAGCAATCCTCTATTTGATGAGTAAGAGTATAGCACTTATATTTACCTGGATTCTCTGCATCTCAATACTCCATGTGTTCACTGTGCAGAGCACCACACCGCACACAATTACAGTTGATGGCTTGCTGGGTGATTGGAGTTCTGACGAATGTCTCGGCAGTTCACAACAAAAAAAGGCATACATCACATGGGATGCCCAGAACCTCTATTTTGCATGGGAGGGTACAGATTTCGGTACTGAAGGTGACCTTTTCATATATCTTAACACCACGGCAGGCGGAAGTTATACCAGCAAAGACTGGTATGGAACACATTCTTTGCCATTTGATGCAGACTATCTTTTCTGGGTAGAAAACGGTGCGCAGAGCACAAATTATGGACTGGATAGGTATACCAATGGCTGGAACACTGCTAGCTTTACTGGGACCACATACATTGGCTGGACTGACAACAAAAACACAGAGATTTCAATTCCACTGACAGATATCGGCTCCCCTGCACAAATTTCTGTGCTGATTTTCAGTCAGTACGAGGATGCCCAGAATGTGTGGTGTGTCTTTCCCCTCAATAACACGCTCACATCATCTGGTTCCCAAACTTTCACATATTACTACCAGTTTCCACTCACTACTGGCATTACCCCTAACTCCTCAGACTACATCAAAGTAATCTCCTCAAATGACACGCAACCCCCAATCATCAAATTCCTTGCCCCTCTTGAAAACGAAGAAATTACTCTCAGTTTCTACAACATCACAATTGAAGCAAAGGACAACACTGGCATAAGGGCTGTGGAACTTTCAGTTGATGGCGGAATTTTTCAGCACTGCCAAAAAATCGGGGAATATTACATCTACCAGTGGAGTATCACGGCAGAGGGCAAGCACACACTCACTGCAAGAGCCACAGACATTGCTGGAAATACCGCATCTGCCACAGTGAACTGCACATTCAAGAGAGAAAGCAACCCAAATGCAATCAAACTTGCAATCATCTGGCATATGCATCAGCCCATGTATAAAAACATGGCAACTGGAAGATATGAGCTTCCCTGGACACGGGTGCACACAGTGCAGGAATATCTGGACCACCCATTAATCCTTCAGAATTACCCAAATGTGAAAGTAATCTACAATTTTGTTCCCTCGCTCATGGAACAGATTGAAGACATAAACAAAACGGAGTACACGGACCCGCACTGGGAACTGGCACTGAAGGAAAACTCGCAACTTACACTTGAAGAAAGGCAGAAAATCCAGAAAGAATTTTTCTGGCTTTCAGCATGGCAGTTCAGAGACGCGGACAACGCAAACAAGCGCTATAAACAACTTTCGGATATTGTGGATAGCGGAAGAGACCTGAACACTCAGGAACTTCTTGACCTGAAGGTGCTATATTTCCTTCTCCAGATTTCAAAACCATATGTAAAGGGTGAATACACAGGCTTCCCACCAGACAGTGCACTCTGGGCACTGAGAAACAAAACTGGAAATTACACGGAAGGAGACCTTGCTCTCGTGCTCCAGAAACAAAAAGAAATTTCTGCAAAGGTGCTAGGAATTTACAGAAACCTTCTGAGCCAGAAACACTGTGAGATTTCCACAACACCCTATTATCACCCGATTCTTCCACTTCTTTTGATGGATAACTGGACTGGGGCAATAAGCAACATGAAAGTATCTAAAGGGGTGTGGCATGAAGATGCAATTGTGCAACTAACAATGGCAAGGGAAAAATACAAGGAGGTTTTCGGTGCAGAACCTTACGGTATCTGGCCATCTGAAGAGGCGGTCTCTCCTGCAGCAGTTGAAGCCATCGCAGATACAAACTTTACCTGGCTCGTAACTGACTCAAGAATTTTAGACAATACGCTTGAGCCTATGGGAATTGATGTGATTAACCAGAACGCTGGCGACTATGTTTTGAATCCTCCAGTCCTCTACAAGCCATACATTGTGCACATAAGCGGAAAGAAAGTGGTGGCGGTATTCAGAGACAGAACAATCTCGGATAGAATTGCATTTCAATACGGACACATGGATGCAGATGCTGCTGTGGATGAACTGATAAAATACATTTACGAAATGGGTAACAGATTACCTGACAAGAGAAATTCTGTAATTACAATTGCAGCAGATGGTGAGAACTGGATGTTCTGGGATGATGCCGGTTATGAAAACAATGGCAGAACTTTCCTCAAAAAACTCTATGAAAGACTGAATGTGGAAACTGGCATAGAAACTGTGCTTCTCAAAGATTTCCTTGCACAGAATCCCCCAAACACAGAAATAAGAACTATTGCAACTGGCTCATGGATTAACGGCGACCTGGAAACCTGGCGTGGAGAACCAGATGAAGATATTGCCTGGCAACGGCTTGCAAAGGCAAGGGAAGCTGTTGTGAATTATGAAAAGGAGCATCCAGGGAGCGATGAAGTAAAAAAAGCATGGGAAAGCATATATCCTGCAGAGGGGAGTGATTGGTTCTGGTGGTATGGGACAGACCAGACGACAAGAGATGAGGATATGTTTGATCGCCTGTTCAAAATCCATCTTGTGAATGTTTACCGTGCAATCGGGCTCCAGCCCCCCATTGAATTAACAGCAGAACTCCGAATACCACAAAACCCATCTAAACTAGGCACCATGGGGCTATTCAAACCAGTACTGGACGGAGTTCTCAATGCAACAGAATGGAAAGATGCGTGGGGCTACACTGCAAAATCTAACTTGCTTGGAATTTCAGAAATAAACATAGGTGCAGATACGCAGAACCTCTACATCGGGTTTAACATAGATAGTGCAAACTACACCGCAAACTACGAAAACCTGGATCTTAGCATTTACATCTCCTCTCCAAGCCCCGCAGATATGAATGTGCCGATGACAAATTACCTGCCTCTGGGTGGTAAAGAATCTCTGGGCTTCCCAATAAGATGGAAGGTGAAGGTTCTCCCTGAAACAAAACTTGAGAGCGGAGAAACAAAACTCGCAATTTTCAGGGCAGGCTCCGAAGGCAGATGGATTTTCTCAATATCAACACAGACTGCAGTTCTGGGCACCAATGCATTAGAGCTTGCTATTCCAGCACAATCTATAGAAACAAATGCAAGACAGAAACTCTACCTCTCACTCGTACTTGCGGAAAAATCAGGAGAAAACTGGTCTGATGCAGATTACATCAGTGGTAATGCACCAATGGAACTTGTGATGCCCTCGGATATTGCAAGAGAATACATCCTCAACATCACCTCACAACCAGATAGCAATCCATTTGGAATTGTGGAAGAAGAAAATGATGATTATGGGCCAGGAACATATGAGTATCCTACCTCAAATGAAATGGCACCAAACAGGGGTTTATTTGACATAACTGCACTTTATATTTACAACAGCACCTCAGAACTTATATTTGAGTTCCACTTCAGAGAAATGGGGCTTGTGCAGGATGGAAAACCCATCTGGAATCCTCCCTACAACTTTCCACATCAGATGATAAATATTTACATTGACATTGACAGGAAAAATGGTTCTGGTAAAACTGAGTGTTTAGAGGGTGCAAATGCAATGATAAGAGAGGACTTTGCATGGGAAATTGCAATTTCCGCAAGGGGCTGGGATGTCTATGCAATGATTGGAAATGAGAAAGTGCGCACTGGTGTGACTGCTGACGCTGACTGGAACAGCACCGCAAAAAAATGGGACAATAACACAGTTTTTGTGAGGGTTGCAGTTTCGCTCATTGGCTCAAATTACAGAAATTATGGCTATGTGATTGTTGTGGGCAGTCAGGACGAATATGGCCCAGGTAAATGGAGGAATGTAAATGCCCAGAAGGAACGCTGGCGGTTTGGTGGAGGCACAGATGGAGATGTGGACCCCAACATTATTGACATGATTGTGCCTGCTGGCTATTCACAGAAAAACCTTCTTTCATACGATGAAACTGCAAATAAAAAAGCAGTGCTTGTGGGCATAACCCTTCCAAAGAAGGCTGGACAGAACGGTGGAAACAATACCACACAGAGCCAGACGCAGGAAAACATCCCAGCCAAGATGCTCGCAGACTTTAGCATAGCCATTTTGCTCTGCACAGTGGGTGCAGCATGCATCACAGGTGAATATGCGGTGAAGAGAATTGTCAGAAGAAAAAGAATCTCTGGCAGAGAACTTGTGAATGCAAGATTAAGGTCAGGTGCAGAAATAGAGGATATTGAACTTGAGCTGGAGGAGCGATTGATTGCAGGCGAAATCACAGAAAAGGAATATAATGAGGCAATTATGTATTTGGGGGAACTGGTTGATGTGCAGAAACCCAAATAAGTTAGAATTTGAGGTACCAGGAGTTCAAGCAATACTCATGTTTTCCCTAAAATCTCTCATCAGTTCTTTTCTGTGGGCTTCCAGCATCCTGTTTTCTTTTCCCAAGAATTCTGCAAATGTTTGTACATTCTTGTAAGCATAAACCATTTCACACCTTTCCCTGTAGTTCAAATCCCTCAAAAGATGATGGTCAAGCACCAATTTTGCACCTGTTTCCTGGATTATGCGCACAAGGTTTGCATTCGCCCTTTCCAGATCTTTGGTGCTGAATTTCCAGCCAAGAAAATATGTTGGAGGTCCATCTATTATCAGTAAATCAGGCTCCAGCCCGATAATTTCCTCCGCACTCTCTTCCACAATTGGTCCCTGCACATCAGAAGCATGCACCACCCTGTAGCCCTTTTCTTCTACAACAGTGGCAATTACAAACCCCAACCTGCTCTTTTCATTTCCATGGTGCATGGGCCCAGAAAATTTAATCAGCGTATTGCCGAAGTGCCACTCTGTATTGTCTGAAACAATCAGGTGTGAGATCTTGCTGAACTTTTCAAAGAAAAATGCAGCCCTTTCTTTCTGGCTCCTGTTGATGTTATTTTTGGGGTCTTTGATAAATACCTTTTTTCCTTCCCAGAAATTCTCATCTGGGTCATAATGGTCATAGTGATAGTGCGAAATCACAAAGGCATTGCAGTGTATTGCAATTTCCCTTATTTCCTTTTTGAATTCCTCAAGTGCCTGCCATTCCTCTTCTGCTGGCGGTAATCCGTATCTACTGGGACCGAGTGCAGCACTAGGATCTATCAGAAGTTTCAGCTCTTCGGTTTCCACATAAACACAAAGCGAGCGCACACCCATTGAGTCTGAGCAAATCGGAACAACCTTCACTTTTTCTTTTCCTCCCGTATTTCCTCTTTCACATCTGCAAGATTTTTAGCAAGTTCAAGATAGAATCCATCAAAATTAAGTGCTCTCCTGATTACAAGTTTTGCTGCATCTGGACTTCCTCCACCATGCATACACCCAGGCACCCCGAGACCCATTGTAGTATATTCAATTAATCTGGCAATTCTCAACCTTGCCTCTGCACTCCCCTTTGCCCTACAGTATTTCTGCACAAATTTTCCGAGTTTTTCATCAGTAAAATCATGGTATGAGGGCACACATCCCACTTCACCCACTCCACCTGCAATATCCTGGCAGATTACTGACTGTTCATATGGAAGTGTAGCTACATGCACCTTTGTAACTGCGGCCAGCAAATTGTCGGGAAAGAAGACACCGCTTTCATGGAGCTTGCCTGTTGCACATGCAGCCAGTCCACATCCATAAAGAGTTTCGTTCAAAATCCCCATTTTTGTCAATTTCTCATTGAATGGCTTAGTTCCCAGCCCATTGATATGTGCCATTGCAACCGCTGCACCAATCTTTATATCTCCCTGCCCAGCCACACAGCCACCCATTGTGCTTCGCTCACATGCTGCAAAACGCATCACACATGGCCCTGCAAACTCGCTCTCTCCATTGATAAAAATTCTCTCCTTTGGAACAAAAACATCGTCAAAGAATATCCAGCTCTCAGAAACTCCTCCCTTTTCACACCCCTTATCAAATCCTTCTTCCAGTTTTCTTGTGTCCCCAGTTCTCCGATTTTCAATCAAAATAAGATTTTCTGCATCCCTTGGAATTGCAAAAGCAATTGCATACTCCTTCTCATTTTCCTTTAATGAGGTTGTGGGCATCACAATTAACTCGTTTGATGCCACCGCACCAGAAATCATCACTTTTGCGCCTCTGACAACCACGCCATCTTCTCGCTGCTCCACTACATGCAAATAGGCATCTTTATCTTCCTGCTCAGAAGGTGAAAGCGCACGATTTCCCTTGGCATCTGTAATTGCTCCTGCAATCGCTAGATCATTTTCCTGTGCATATTCCAGATATTTTCTGAATCTCTGGTGATAATCAGTGCCATACTTCTTATCAATTTCATAGGTGGTAGCCCAGAGCGCATTTATTCCGCTCCAGCCAACACATCTTCCGCCTGTACATGTGCCTGTCTGCTGAAACATTAGCCGCTTGATCTTTATGTTTGCAATTGCATCATCTCTGCTTTGCATTATTGAGAGGTATCTGTTAATTTTTTTGCCTGTAAGATTTGAGGTTGTGGTCAGGAGTTCTGCGTATTCTGGCATCAAAGCCATCTCATAAATTTTTGCCACACCCCTGATAGTGTATTTTGTTGTCCCATGGGTGGTGACATCTTCAATCAATTTTCCAAACTGATAAACATTGCTCCGCATCTTCCTAATGCTTTCCACATATTCCTTTGGTGTCTTCATGTTCATGGAAATGCACATTTATGTAATAAAGGTTTAGGTAGGGATGCTTTGTTGCACAATATCAGGCAATTACATTCCCTCCATCCAGAACCCAAAAAATGAGAAAAAAGATTACCGCTCTTTCCGTTTTCTTGCCAGCACAACCAGAAGAATTCCAATGCAAAGCATTGCAATCGCTGTTATCCCAGAAAATTCGCTTACTTGACTTGGAAGCGGATAGTTATCGCTTGCACC
>JBMFNP010000023.1:0-25553 GCA_049970095.1 Thermoplasmata archaeon
CTTCACAAAAACAAGAATTTGCATTTGCTCCCCTGGTTCTACACAATCTTTTATCTCCACACTTATGGAGAGAAAACGCAATGGCTCAATATTGATTGCTATCTCACCTAAACATTCCACATAACCGTAACCAGAAACTCTCGCAAAAATTTTTCCAGTTTCATTTCCAAAACCAGCATGGAATATTGCTGAGAAAGATCCCTTGCTTACTGTCCCACTTGCAGGAAAGAAACTTCCAGAAAGATTTTCAGCCCAAAGGGAAATTGTCGCGTTGTTTATTGGAGAGCCTGTAAAGGCATCCTTAACAATCACGGAAATTATTGTGTTCTCGCCTGGGTGCAATGTAGTTTTGCTTGCGGCTATGCTTACACTGAACATGCTCAGAGGTGTTGCACTCACCTCATTGCTTGGCAAACTTTCGCCAAATTCATTTATAGCGGTTACATAATAGTAGTAAGTTACTCCAAACGAGACATTTGTGTCTGTAAATGTTGTTGTGCTGGCATTAACTGTTGCATAGAGCTTTTCAGTGCCTGGGCTGAGACCACGGTAGATGTGGTAGGAGAGTATCGGAGCGTCTCCCTCAAACACAGGAGGGAGCCAGGAAAGCACTATTTTTTGTTTACTTATTTGAGTTGCACCTATAAGGATTGGGGATGCAGGTATCTTTAAATCTATCATAAGACAGAAGATATATGTACTTGCAGAATTATTTTCTTCATCTTCTGCAAATATGTAGTAGTTTACACATTTTGAACTAGTGTATGGCAATTTAATTGTGCAGGTGTATTCCCCACCATATGAATACCCTACGGAAAGATTCATTTTTTTCCGCTGCCATTCATTTTCTTCCGATGCTTTATAAAAAATTTCTACATTTTTAATAGAAAATTTGGAAGAAATAATTTTTGAAACAAATGTGACATTAAGGGTAGTAGATGTGAGAATCGGGTGATGAATGATTGTGATGGCTGGAGGAACAGTAAGTGGAAAATAGTCTTTTGCATTAACAGCGCTGGGAACAGGATACGGGATGTCTACGATTCCGTCCATATTCTCATCTGGTGAAGTCCAGTCTGACCAGTAGTTGCCTCTATTTGTACTGTTCCAGTAATTAGGTCCACCACAAAAGGGTTGGGTTGCTTCAAACGCCCGGAGTTCATTTTCAAAAAAAGTATTGTTGTAGATCAAAAGATGATAACAGCTATCAAGTCCTCCTCCCAATCCGATCCCTACTTCATTTTCTATTAGTGAATTATTTATGATTAATGATTCGTATCCCCCATCCAAGTATATTCCACACCCATTTTTTAAAAAGGTATTCTTCTGAATGGTGAATTCTCCTACAGCCCAGCCTCAGTAAGGAGTGTTTGATAACCGCACATAAATGTTGCCCACCCACTTTCCCTCCCTTGAGAATTTAAACCTGAAAATCTTTCATCTGCTTTTCCAGTTGCTTTCGCATTTTCCTATCGCTCATTATTCCCTTTGCCGCTTTTTTTGACATCTCATAATATTTCAGGAGTTCACGCACATCTCTGGTTTCTACTCCAGCACCTCTTGCAATTCTTAAAATTCTGGAACCCTTTATTATATTTGGGTTCTCAAGTTCCTCATCAGTCATAGAGTCCATAATCACTTTGAATTTCTTCAATCTTGCCTGGGTTTCCTCAAGCTGCTTTTCGTCCACCTTCCCGCCAAAAGGCAAAAATGACATCACTTTCTGCAAGGGCCCTATGTTTGTCAAACTCTCCATCTGCTCATACATATCTTTCAGCGTAAATTTTCCGGCAATCATTTTCTTTGCCTGCTCTTCAATCCTTTCTGCCCTTCCGCTCTCTTTAATTTTTTCCAGCAATGTCTGCAAATCTCCCATGCCCAGCAATCTTGAGATAAATCTGGTGGGCTCAAATTCTTCAAGGTCCTCAATATGCTCTCCAACACCGATGCAGACGATGGGTGCCTGTGTTTCTGCTACTGCACTCAGTGCACCTCCGCCTTTCGCAGAGCCATCCAGTTTTGTTACAATAACCCCAGTAATTCCCACTGCCTCATGAAATGCTTTTGCCTGTGGACCTGCCTGCTGTCCAACTGTAGCATCTATTACAAGGAAAATCTCGTCTGGCTTTGCAACAGTCGCTACTCGCTTTATTTCTTCTATAAGTTCGGTTTCAAGTGAATGTCTGCCAGATGTGTCTATGATTTTCACCTGATAATTCGCTGTCTTTGCCAGACCATTTCTCACAATCTTAGCTGCCTTTATTTCCCCTTTTTCTCCGTAAAAACCAGCATTTGTTATTTTTGCAAGTTGCTGGAGCTGATCATGCGCTGCAGGGCGGTGCACATCCCCGGCGATAAGGGCAACATTCAACCCATGCTTTTGAAAATATTTTGCAAGTTTGCCGCATGTAGTGGTTTTTCCCTGACCGTACAGTCCCACCATCATTATCGTCTGGGGTTTGAGCGCAATTTTCTTTGGATTGCCAAGAATTTTGACAAGTTCTTCATAAATAATTTTTATCACATGCTCTCTGGAATTTACCCCTTCGGGTGGTTTTTCCTGGAGTGCCCTCTGTTCCACAGCCTTTGTGAGTTTGAGAACAAGTTTTACATTTACATCAGCTTGTAATAAAGCTCTCTGGATGTCCCGTACCACTTCTTTTATCAGATCTTCGTTGATTTCCCTGGCCATCCCTATTTTTCTAAGCACATCCCTGAGAGAATTTCCGAGATTGTCTAACACCATAAAACTCCAATTCTAATCATGGATTTAAAACCTGCGGAGTGGCAGGGGATGTAGCAATTATTTAAATAGAATCCGGTACTCACCAAAAACAGAAATAAGAAATAAAAAAAAGGTCTAAAAAGTTTAGATCTGGAATTATTGTGGTGTTTTTGTGTCGGGAGGTGCAGGTGGTGTTTCCTGCGTGCTTACTTCTTCTGTGCTTTCAGGTATTTGCTCTGGTGCACTGAGGCTCGGAGGTCTCCTCCTCATGAGGAGCAGAAGCACAATCACTGCAATGATAAGCCCTGCAAGGAGTCCAAGCACTGCAAGGAGCATCATTGTGTTGAGGTTATTCAGATCATCTTTCAGCTTGTCAATATTGTCTTTCTGCGTATCTATTGTCTTGTTAAGGTTGTCAAATTCATCGGATATTGTCTTTGTGC
The DNA here is from genome assembly GCA_049970095.1 of Thermoplasmata archaeon. Taxonomy (GTDB): domain Archaea; phylum Thermoplasmatota; class Thermoplasmata; order Lutacidiplasmatales; family SKW197; genus SKW197. The sequence goes on from JBMFNP010000023.1 coordinate 3,169, forward strand.
AAAGTACTCCGTATGTCTGAGCATTAACATTGCCAGCACTATCTATTGCCTTTACAGTCACGATGTTTGTGCCGTCTTTCAGGTTGAGCGTAGTTGCAAAGGTTCCATTCGCATCTACAGTTACCTTTACACCATTGACATAAACCTCTGCACCTGGTTCTGTGGTTCCATTCAGGGTGCAGGTTGTTGAAGATGTTGTTGCTGGCAGCATCACAACAAGCACAGGTGGTGTAGTATCAATTTCTACAGTAATCTCAGAGGTAGTTGTGTGTCCAGCCCAGTCATCAGCAACTACATCAATGGTGTTTGTGCCCTCAGAGAGAGTAAGTGTGTATGTGAATGTGTATGTGAAATTGCCGTCTGATGTGTAAAATGCAGATGCCCCATTCACCTTGATGCTTTTTAGATTTGCATCCACAACCTTTCCATTGATGGTAACTGTAGTTGAATTGATTGTTGTGTTGTTTTCTGGAGCATTAATTGTAATTTCTGGTGCCAGGGAGTCCACTACTACTTTGAGTTTTGTTGTGTAAGTATTGTGTGCAACATCTTCTGCATAGAATGTGATTTCATTGGTGCCTTCATTGAGTGTTAATAGTGTGTTGAAGGCCCCATTTGATGCTACCTGGACATTGTTTCCATTAATCTTGAGGGTAGCACCAGGCTCTGTAGTCCCTGCAACGATTACGGATTTGTTTGCGATGATAGAGGCATCCATAGGTGAGCTTACGGTGATCACTGGAATTGTTGTGTCCACAACAACTGTTCTGGTGACTGTAGCTGTATTTCCTGCAAGGTCCTCTGCCACCACGGTAACAGTACCGCTGCCATCTGCAAGCACAAGAGCATATGTGAATGCACCGCCTGCACCCACAATTACTCCATAACCATTCACTGTGAGAGATTTGAGGTTTGCTTCTGTAAGTGTTCCGCTCACTATTACTGTTGATTTATTATAGACACTGTTAGGCGCTGGGTTTGTGAGTGTTATTACAGGTGGAGTTGCATCCACAATCACTTTGATTTCTTTGGTGTTCTTGTTTCCAGCTGCATCACTGCTTAGGACTTTGATTGTAAGTGCACCATCTGAAACAGCGAATTCACAGTAGAATGAGCCATCTGAAAATACTGTAGCATTGTAACCGTTTACAACCACTGTTGCACCTGGTTCTGTGCTCCCAGTTACATTGACAGATGTCGTAGAGATGTAGGTACCGTCCTGCGGACTTGAGATTGTAAGAGCGGGTGGAATTGAATCTACAGTCACTGTGAGTGTTTCTGTAGTAACATGTCCCGCTTTATCTGTTGCCTTCACAGCTATTGTGTTTGTTCCTTCTGGAAGGTAAAGGCGCATTGCAAAGCTCCCATCTGCAGCTACATCAACCATTATTCCATTTACCTCCAGTTTGTCAAGATTTGCCTCTGTTACCTTACCTGTGACAAGCACTTCACCAGTGTTAAGCACTGCACCGTTCTGCGGGTTAGATATTATCAGTACTGGGACTATCGTGTCCACAATTACATTTAACTCAATATTGTTAGTGTTTCCTGCGGAATCATTGGCTGAGACCAATATTGTATTTGCACCTTCGTTCAGCGTAATTTCGCAGAAGAATTTGCCATCAGCTAGTACAGTTGCAGGCACACCGTTCACCAAAACTGTTGCACCTGGGTCCGTAGTGCCAGTGACATTGACAATATTCGTTGGAATTACTATCCCATTTTCAGGGTTGGTCACTTTGAGTGATGGGCCTATAGTATCCACTGTGAATATTGTCTCAAAGGATGCATAGTTTCCTGCCTTGTCAAACATATCTATATGGAGGAAATGCTCCCCATCTCTGAGTGTGAATGGAATTGTGCAGTTTATGTAGTCCCCATCGTATCTTACGAGCCCTGAGAAGTTAAGGTAATCCAAGTACACATATGCCACACCAAGCCCACTGTATCCTTGTGAGTCGTCACAGTACGCAAACACGGTAATGGTATTTGTGTTGACCACTGGTGTAGGATAGAGCAATCTGATTATTGGGGGAACTGTATCTACAATTGGAACTGTGTACTGGATGGTTGCAGCGTCATTTCCTGCCTTATCTATGGCATAAATACTATACTTGAAAGTACCAATCGGTTGGCCAGGTACCGTGTATTTGTAATAATCAGGGGCAAACTGTGTCATGCTTACATTAAAGTTCTGGTTGTCAGGTGTTGTGTATCTCAGTTTCACACTTTCAACCGCATAATTATCTGTAACTTTGCAGATTATGTCAAATGGCACCATCGCATCTTCTCTCAGAATAGGTATATGCTGAATTATTGGGTCCTGAGTATCTACAACTGGTACGGAGTATTGTATTGTGAAGTTCCAGTTACCGCATTTATCTACCGCAGAGATCACATAAAACAGGTTTCCTGGTTTCGGCTGTAGCGGGAGGAAATATGTGTAGGTGTTGCCACCCATCCACAGCATGCTTTCATTGCGGTTTACACTGTTTACATCTGTATAGTTGATGTACACTGCACTAACCTCTCCGTTATCTGTCACCTGTGCGGTAATTGCAGTACCAGTATTCACTTCTATGCTAGCTGGTGGTGTGTGGGTAATTACAGGAGGTGTTCCATCAATCATTATTGTGTAATTCTCTGTTGGTGCATTGAATGGGAGCGCTGTCGGATGCCCGCTGTTGTCATATGCCACAAAGTAGTAATGGACTTCACCAGTGCTTGTTTGTGCGGGAATTGTAGCATTCCACACACCGTTGTAAGCGTCTCCGCTTGTCCTTACCATGTTAATCGGTGTATATGTCCATGAGCCTACATTTGCATAATACAGCGTAACATTTTTTACTCCGTCATCCACTTCCTTTGCCACCACACTTACTGGTATTGGAGTGTTGGCCGGTGCAGAAATCACTGGCGTGTGAAGAAGTGTTGGAATGTATGTGGTATTCCTATAGGCATACACTATTGCATTGTAGAGGAATTGTTTATCTGCAGCACAAGCTAGACCTGCATACTCTGGTATTCCAGAGGTATAAACTGTGGCCCCGAACCCATAGGTATTATTCACTATAATTGCTTCATCATTGTAATAATATGTGGTTCCGTTTGCAAGTTTTGTGCCTCCACCCATCGCAAGACCTGCACACACATACATGCCTCCCCTATCCTCGCCACTCAGATATGGATTTGAGATCCTATTGAACACAGGGTGTGTAGGCACAAGCAGTGTGTAACCCGGAGGAGCATCTAACTCATCCCAGTAACCGTAAGGCGTCTGTGCAATTCCAAATGCAGGTGCGAGTTTCATGTTGTTTGTTGCACCATCTCCAAATGTCCATGCAGTAGCAACCGCACCATGTCCGTTATAGATGTAATCTTTGAGTGCCTGGATTTCTGCATCTGTGAATTCCCAGTTGTATCCTGTCCATGTACCGTCATCGCATGCATTTGAGATAAATACCACATGCGCTCCGGTGCTAATGAGGTCGTTGAGGCTAATATTTTCCTTGTTTAAAGTTAAATCAAATTCAATCATGTACTCCCCAAGCTTGTACCAATTCTGCTCAATTTCGGAAAACACAGTGTACTGGTATATATCCAGACCCCAGCTATCCACCATTGCAACCTTGATTGGACCTTTTGGTGTAAATACATAAAGCTCGCCAGAGATTCTGTTGTTCCAGTCAACAGTTTCACCAGCTACTGGGTGCACATATATTTCTATGGTATAAGTTCCCTCAGATGGAGGTGTGTATGCAAAGGAAACTGGTGCCTCATGCTTTGGTGCAATGCTTGAAATTGTTTTTGTCTGATTCACGACAGAGTTCACAACAAGATCTACAGCCACATTCGTCTCTGTGTTTGTTCCTGCATTATAAACTGTAGTGTTGATGTAAATTTGCTGGTTTGGAGGTGTATAATCTGGTAATTCTATGGATGTTGGGAAAAGATCATGGGCAAGGGGTGTGGAGTTCTCATATGCCCAGATAATTGCATTTGCAACAAATTGTATGTCTTGGGCATTTGCATAACCTGCATACTCTGGAATATGGCCAAAGTATATTGCCTCTGCTGCTGCATATTTGTACTCAGTAATATTGGAATAACCTCCAGAAGATGTAGTGGCATTTGCTAGCAATGTAGCACTTGTAATATTTAGGTTTGCACATGCGTAGGGGTATCCAGGCATGTATGGTGCACTTATCTCGTTGAAAATTGGGTGTGTAGTATTTAAAATTGTGAATGGGGAGGTAAGTGTTTCCGCCCAGACTCCTGGTGTATTGGGATCAAGCCCAAATGCGTCTGCAAGTTTCATGTTGTTTGGCACATTAGTGTTAAATGTTCCGCTTGTAGCAATTATTCCATGAGCCATCATAATGTAAGTCTTTATTGCCTGGATTTCACTATCTGTGAATTCCCATCCATAACCCGCATTCCAAGCATCTGAAATAAAGAGCACATCTGCACCACTTGCTTTGAAATCCGCTAATGTTAGACCCTCCTTGTTCAGAGAATTTGTATCAAATTCAAACATGTAATTGCTGTACTTATACCAGGTGTTGTTTAGTGTTTCCCAGACCATATATGAAGAAGCGTCAGTACCCAGTGAATCCACAACCCCTATTTTGATTGGGCCCACTGGAGTCCTAACATATGCCTTACCACTTATGATATTATTTGTTATCCTTGTCTCTCCAGGTACTGGGGTAACCTCAACAGAGATTTCTCTCGCACCTTCAACAGGGAAGGCATATGCAGTGCTCAATGTAGCCAGTTTTTTAGACTGCAGAGATGGAATGTATTTCACATCAATCTGGTTCCCATCTGCATAGAATTTTACCTCAATGTTTGTTTCATCTTGTGTGCCTTTGTTAAATATTGTTGCGGTAATGTTTACGCTTTCACCTGGCAAGCTCCAGGATTTGTTTGTACTGATTGAGAGTGCAGCAAGGTCGTGTGGCTGTGGTGGATTCAGCCACTTTAGCACTCTATCAATCACAATAGTTCCGTTTGTCAGGTTTCTGTAGGTTATAGACTCAAATGGGAACCCAAAGAATACAGTTCTGAAACCTGCAGTTGCATCCTCGTATCTTATTGCACAGGAACGCCCATTTTGATCTGTGAATACTGTGACAGCATATGCATCTGGGTTTACTCTGTCGCCATAGTTTGTGAAGGGATATCTTAACCAGATATTGGTTAACCCATCACTTATTGGGTCCCCTGTCACCCCGGTAATCCTTGTAACTCCTACATCATTAGTATAACTTCCGATGTGGAGATAGTTTTGACCGAATGTTGTAAGCCCAACATTCCAGAGATAGTCCTGTGCGGAGAGGAAGAGCCTGCCACCTCCATCCAGAAATGCAGCAAGATTTTGCTCATCTTGAGAGGTTAATGTTTGTGAGTAATCAGCACCGGTGGTCCATATCACCACATCGTAGCGCTTAAGGTCATCCAGCGATGGTGAGCCTGCAGAATATACATCCCAGACATCATAACTGTAGTTAGCGGCATCAAGTGCAGTGGTGAAGTACTGCTCATATGTACTCCCCCTGTCATCATCAACAAGTAAAATTTCAGGCGGTGGTAGTGTTGTAAAGGTATAATTTGCACCACTGTTGTTATCTGTTGCAGAATTACCAGCAACATCTACAGATTCCACATAGAAATAATAGGTTGTGAGTGGTTTAAGATTTTCAAGCGTAATTACATGGTCAGTAACATACCCGCTCTGTGAAACCACATTTGTTGTCTTTACATTCACTGGAATTCCCAGAACATTTATTTCTTCTCTCTTTTCCAAGACGAACCCCGGTGCAATTCCAGGCGATACTTTTGAACTGAAAATCTGTTCTCCAGTTACCTTTAAAGGCACTGGGTTATTTTCTTCCCAGTAATATATCACACTCGTTGCAGGCTCATCAGTATTCCACTTAATTGTGGCTTTTGTAGCCCTAACAGAGAAAACATGTACGCCAGAGATCACTGGTGAAATACCATCAACTGCGGCAGTTGCAGTTCTTTCGCCTAAGGGTGCCAGATCCAGATACCTCGCCTTAATTGTATCTGAAACATTCACCTCCAGATAACCATTACCAGGAGATGGATTCCCAGTTTTTAACTGAATTGAACCATTGAAAACTCCTGTATTTGCACCAGTTTCAGTAAGCACTACAGTTTCACCATAAGGCTCCAATCCGCTCTCTATTTTCACACTAACACTCTCAGGTGTGGAGGAATTTGTGTTCAGATCAGCATCCGATACTGTAATTGTGACTTTACCATCGGGCTTATATGCTTCTCTGTCCATTCGGATTATGCCTGGATGTTCTGTGGGAATATTTCCACTGATTACAAGTGAAAAGTCCTGGTCAATTGCAGCAGTTTCATTCACTGCATCCTGCACTACATTGAGAGCATAAACTATGATGCGGTATGTACCAGGTACCGGCTGTTTGATGAATACATTTTCAAGATTATTTCTTGCGTCTGGTGTTCCTGTGGGTGCACTCCAACCGTTTGCAAATGCGTTGCCGTAGTAAATTGTGTTGTCTGGTGCAATCACAATAAGATTAAGGTCGTTTACAAGTGTCGGATTTGCAGAAATAGCAGCTGGCATATCCAGATAACTCATCGTCACCTTCAATGGTTTTGAACCATCAATTACCTGAACATCCTTCTCAAACACATCTCCTGTCTTCAAATTGAACCCGCTATCTACATAAACCACACCAAAATCAGGCTGAATCACCTTTGTGAGGTTCATTCTTCCCCAGCCCTCGTCCTCGTTGGGTATAGGGGCACTCCCTCCATATTCTCCTCCACGCATGTCATCAGCACCGTTTATCAAGGCAGCCTTCACAAGCGCAGGTGTTGGCTCTTTTCCATAAATTTTAGAGTAATACTCAAAGAACAAAACTGCACCGCCTGCAACATGGGGTGTTGCCATACTTGTGCCACCACACCATTCATAGTACTCATTAATGTTGCCCCAGCCCCATCCTGGAGAGGCACTTGATGAGAGAGCAGAAGCCACCCAAGTTCCAACGCCCGCAATTTCTGGCTTCCATCTACCATCTGCTGCAGGCCCCCTTGAGCTGAAGGCCGCAATCTCCTCTGGGTTATCTCCATAACTTCCCAAATTTGGTCTGTAATTTTCAGAGGCTGCAACTGTTATAACATTTTTTGCAGTACCTGGAGAGCCAACTGTTTGGGTACCTGGGCCGCTATTCCCTGCTGCAAAAATGTAGGTAATCATATCTTTCTGGGAATTGTAGGGGTTTGCATCTCTCACTGCCCAGTCAAAGTCCTGGGAGAAATCATCATAATCTCCTGCAACGCTAGCACCCCATGAATTACTGTGGATTTTCACACTGTTGTTTGCAGCTTCACTGGTCATCACGGAAACAGGATAATTGTATGCCCACCACCCATCATCATCAAAAATTCTTTGCATCACAACTTTTGCTTTTGGAGCCATGCCATAGCCATAGAGATAACCATTTTCATCGGTCATGCCAGTTGCAGCATTTCCTGCAATTATTCCTGCACAGTGTGTGCCATGCCCAAACCGATCCTCGGCAATCCCATCTGAAGTGTCCGTCTCAGTGTAATCAATTAAGCCCACAACTCTACCATAAAGATCCGGATGCATTGTGGAATAATTTCCATCATCAAGTCCTGTATCCGCAAGTCCAACAATCACACCATCTCCCTGCCAGCCCATTGATTGGATATATCCGCCCGCACCTGAATATGGACCACTGTGAATCTCCACCGCTACCTCATCTAGAAGTGTGGGGAAGCTAAATGGTTCAATCCAGAGCACATCTTCTAAATCCACAATTTTTCTCAGAGCCATGTGTGAAATCTCTGCTTTTACAATATAAAAATCACCTTTTGGATAATTCATGTAAATCCTTTCTGCATAATCACCAATTGTCTTGAGCGTGTACTTTAAGTTTTCGTCTGCATAGATCTGGATTGTGATGCCAAATTTCCCAATCTTGTTTACAAGCGCTGGATGAACCTTGTATTCTTTTCCATAGTTTCCTACATACCTTATTCCATTTTTACCTGAGATTTCTTTCATTGCATCCACATTTCCATAGACGAGATATGTGTTGTATGGGAAATACATCAGAATTTTTGCACCTGCATCTGTAAGCTTTGCAATGTCGTCGGCAGAAGGCATCCCCGCAAACTGGACTAAAAAGTATTTGCCAACAAGCGGTACATCACTCTCTGTTGCCAGCGGGTCAAATGTTCCTGTATCAAGTCCAATATTTTTCATATATGCAATATCTACCAAAAGCGCACCACTTGCCTCCAATATTGTTTTCTCTTTTTCGGTAATGCTCACCACTTTCATCTGTCCATAATCAGCCAGAATCTCTGTCTCCTCTAATGGTATGTTCTTGTTTTGTAGAAACATTGCCACAAAGGTTTTATGTTCTGCACTCACTACACCACTCGCTGGTGTGGCAAAAACCACAAACCCAGAAAGCAAGAGCACGGTCACGATTCCAAGCCCGAATATTTTTTCTTTTTTTACTGTTCTCATATCTATACCTCCAATTGGTTGGTTCCCTTCCCTTTATCCCTTTCTTGTATATAAAGATTAAGGTTAATTGGGGATTTGAGTTGCCCAAAAATTTAAATCTTACTACAGCATATGGGAACCTGAATGGAAATACAAAATATAAACTCCCAGGAAGTGAGTAAAATGCCGCCAAAGAAAAAAGAAAAGAAAGAGGAACCGAAGAAAGAAGAGGAAAAGAAAGCATAGACCCAGATGGAAACCAAACATTCTTCTTTCATCTTTTGATTTCATTTTTTTTGGATGATAAAATGCAAGGAATTGAGGATGCCAATGCTCTGATTTTTGATATCTGGACAGTCTGTTATTGTGAGTGCTCTAAGCACGACCCATGGGTTTTATATATTAGTTGTGTTTTGGTAAATTTGGTGTAATACTATGTCTCCCAACGGATTATACGCAGGTAGAAAACTCGCAAAAAACCGTCAGAAATTCAGGTGGAGCAGCAGATACTATAAACGGAAAGTGCTAAAGTTGAAAGAAAAATCTGACCCGCTGGAGGGTTCTGCACAGGCAAAGGGAATTGTTATTGAAAAAGTGGGTATTGAAGCGAAACAGCCAAACTCCGCAATCAGAAAGTGTGTCAAAATTCAGCTAATTAAAAACGGGCGGCAGATCACCGCATTTGCAGTGGGCGTAGGTGCAATTAACTTTATTGATGAACATGATGAAGTCCTTGTTGAAGGAATTGGCGGAAGAATGGGAAGGTCTTACGGTGATATCCCTGGTGTTAGATATAAGGTCATAAAGGTGAACAACATTTCTCTAAAAGAACTTGTTAAAGGAAGAAAGCAGAAGCCAGTGAGGTGAAGTAAATGTCAGATGAGCACAAGGAACCAATAGGGCAGCCCAGTGAGGTAAAGGAGAATGTTCTAGTTGAGAAGAAACAGCCACTGGCAGAGCATGGATTATTGCTTTTTGGCAAATATGAATGGTCCAACATTGTTGTAAGGGATCAAGGCATGGCAAAGTACATAAACCTTGATCCAGTTGTAGTGCCGCATAGTGAAGGAAAACTTGCAAATGCACCTTTTATTAAGGCCAAAATGAATGTTGTGGAGCGGCTTATAAATTCCCTGATGAAAACCGGCAAAATTGGAAAGAAAACCCGTCAGTACAACAACTACTCAGGGAAAAAATCTAAGGCATACAATGTGGTGAAGAAGGCATTTGATATAATATATCAGCGGACAAAAACAAACCCTATTCAGGTGCTTGTGGATGCAATTGTTAACGCGGCACCTCGAGAAGAAATTACGCGATTGCAGTATGGTGGGATTTCCGTGGTGAAATCTGTGGATTCCGCGCCTTACAGACGGGTAAATGTGGCAATAAGGAATCTGGCACTCGGTGCAATTACTGCAACACACAAGTCCACAAAGCCCATGGAGGAATGTCTGGCAAATGAGATAATTCTTGCGGCTAAAGGAGACATGTCCAGTTTTGCGGTAGCAAAGAAGGAAGATACAGAAAGAATTGCATTATCTGGCAGGTGATTTTGTGTATTTGCGTGAGGAATTGATCAAGAAAATTCCAAAAATGATGTATAAGAAAGAGAACATCAGAAACATAGGCATTGTTGCACATATCCATCATGGAAAAACCACGCTCTCAGATAACCTGCTTGCAGCTGCAGGCATGATTTCCAGTGAACTTGCAGGAAAGCAACTTGTCCTTAACTTTGACGAACAGGAACAGCAACGCCAGCTAACAATAAACAATGCTGATGTGAGCATTGTACATCCATACGAAGGCCAGGAATATCTCATCAACCTCATTGACACCCCAGGTCATGTGGATTTTGGTGGTGATGTGACAAGGGCAATGAGAGCGGTAGATGGTGCAATAGTGCTTGTGTGTGCAGTTGAAGGCGTGATGGCACAGACAGAAACTGTTTTGAGACAGGCACTTCGGGAAAAGGTAAAGCCAGTACTCTTCATAAGTAAGGTAGATAGGGCAATAAATGAGTTAAAACTCACCCCTGAGATGCTTCAGCAAAGATTTTCAAAGATAATATATGATGTAAATGAACTGATTGAGAAGATGGCACCTGAGGAATTCAAGGGAAAGTGGAAGGTAAGTGTAATGGATGGTAGTGTGGCTTTTGGAAGTGCGTACCACAACTGGGCATTATCGGTGCCTTATATGAAGAAAACAGGCGTCACCTTCAAAGATATTATAGAGTTCTGTTCTCAGGGTAAAAACAAGGAACTGGCAGGGAAGGCAAGAATCAATGATGTTGTATTTGACATGGTTGTTCGCCATCTTCCAAGCCCGGTTGAAGCCCAGAAATACAGGATTCCTCATATCTGGAAAGGTGAGCTTGAAAGCGAGGTTGGTAAAGCAATGCTTGATGTAAATCCAGATGGCCCAGTGTCTTTCATGATAACGGACATTACAATTGATCCAAATGCAGGAGAGATTGCAACTGGGAGGCTTTTCAGTGGTCGCCTGACAAAGGGGATGGAACTCTACATAGCAGGCACAAAATTCAAGGAGAAGGTACAGCATGTCTCTTTGTTTATGGGACCAGAACGATTGATAGTGGATGAAGTAGTTGCAGGAAACATTGCAGCAGTGACCGGACTTTCACATGCAGTTGCTGGTGTGACTGCGAGCAACATTCCTGATATAACACCATTTGAAGAAATTGTGCATGTATCTGAACCAGTTGTTACAGTGGCAATTGAACCCAAGAAAATGTCAGATTTGCCAAAACTCATTGAGGTTATGCGAAAGGTGGCAAAGGAAGATGCATCCCTGAAAGTTGAAATCAACCAGGAAACAGGAGAGCATCTCCTTTCTGGTATGGGCGAATTGCATCTTGAAATCACTACATACAGAATAATCAATGACCATAAAGTGGATATTAACATTTCAAAACCCATTGTTGTCTATCGGGAGTCGGTGGAGGACAAGGGAGGCCCATTTGAAGGTAAATCACCCAACAAGCACAACAAATTTTATCTTGAAGTGATGCCACTGGAAGAAGGAGTGGTGAAAGGAATTGAGAACGGTGAAATTCCCACAGGTGAGCGAATAAAGGACATAAAAGCGCTTGCAAAGAAACTTCAGGATGCGGGAATGGACAAGGAAGAAGCAAAGAAAGTGGTATGGATAGAAGGCAAAAATATGTTTGTGGATGCCACATGGGGAATCCAGTATTTGAATGAAACCATGGAACTTTGTATACAGGCATTTAAAGAAGCAATGGATAGAGGACCACTTGCTGCTGAAAAGGTTAGTGGTGTGAAAGTACGGCTTGTAGATGCAAAGTTGCATGAAGACAGTATTCACAGGGGACCAGCACAGGTAATTCCTGCAGTTCGTTCTGCAATTTACGGTGCAATGTGCCAGGCAGGAAGAATTCTTCTTGAACCAATCCAGAAAGTCACAGTTAATGTCCCACAGGACATGATGAGCAATGCCACCAGAGAACTACAAAAGAGAAGAGGCGAAATTATGGATATGTCTCAGGTTGGAGATTACACCACCATAGTTGCAAAAGTTCCAGTTGCTGAAATGTTTGGATTTGCAAGTGATATTAGAAGTGCAACAGCAGGTAAAGTGCTCTGGGGTACTGAAAGCATGGGTTTCCAGCCAGTACCAAGAGAAATGATGATGAATGTAGTTGCACAGATAAGGACAAGAAAGGGGCTAAAGCCAGAACCATATGATGAGGCATATTACGCTGGAATGTAAAAATTGAATTCGGGTGTTAGTCAGCATGCGATGGCTGTATCTCAAGGATGCATATCTCAAAGAATTTGATGCAAATGTGGTAAAGGTAGAGGAGAATAGAATTTATCTGGATGCAACGGCATTTTATCCAGGTGGCGGTGGACAGCCACCAGACAGTGGCGAAGTGATCTCACAGAAAGGTTTCGGGAGGGTTGTGGGTATTGAAGGGGAGGCACACATTATTGAAGGCACACTACCAGAAGTAAATGAAAAAATCCATTGTAGGATTGACTGGGCAAGAAGATACAGAATTATGCGTACCCATACTGCGGTGCATCTAATTTCGGGTGTTGCATACAGAAAGTTTGGCGTCACAATCACAGGAAACCAGCTTTATGAGGGTTCTGCAAGAGTGGACCTCTCATTTGAAAATATGAACTCCGAGCTTGCAAAGAAAATAATTGAGGAGAGCAATCTTGTGGCTGTTAAAGGCATAGAAGTAAAGGCATATTATATCTCAAAAGATGAATTCCTGAAAAGAAGTGAATTGATGCGTGTAAATCCCGCACTCTATGAAAAATATGAGAATATTCGCATCGTTGAAATAGCAGATTTTGATGCCCAGGCGGATGGCGGAACCCATGTCAGAAATACTGCGGAAATAGGAAAAATAATATTCAAGGGCTATGAAAGCAAGGGAAAGAAAAACAAGAGGATTTACATAGAACTGGAGTAGAGAATTATACCTATGCTACATTCCAGCTCTCTGCATCTTTCTTGCCATAATAACCATCACTGTGCCCAGAATTGTGATGAGACAGCCCCAGATTACACATACTGAAATTCCTGCACCTGCGAAAATGAGAGCAAGTCCCATAAATACGCAGATCAGTCCAAGCCAGATAAATAATCTTGAGAGACCCCATCTTTGAACGATATCATCACCTCAGTGTGTGGAGCAGGAGAAGCATGGGTCATATGCTCTGAGCAATGCTTCAGTTAATCGCACAAGTTCCTCTCTGGTTTTATTCATGTTTTTGCTCAAGAGTGCATACAGGTCTTCCTCAATGTTCTGCACATTCTGGGCAGTGGGGGTGATAATGTTCACATCCTTCACAATTCCATTTCCATCTATTGTGTATTCGTGGAACAATGTACCTCTTGGGGCTTCAGCAACACCCACACCTGTGCCTCCCCTTACCCTTTTCTCTGGTACCTCATCTTTGAGAGATTTTGAAAGCATGGTAGCAATTTCTATTCCTTCTTCCGCATAATGCACCAGTTCCACACCTTGTGCCACAAGGTTATGGAATGGATTATAACTCGGGAATTTAACTGCACCATTTTTTGCCAGTTCTTTCGCTCTCTCGGATAAGCGGTTGGTGAACAAATTAACTCTTGCAATTGCACCTACAAAGAAACCATGACCATTTCTCGTGCTGAATTTAGCGTTTGAGTATGGGCGATAAACCTCATTGGTATACTTTCTGTACTCTGTTGCAGGGACATGCACACCTTCACTGGAAACTATCATTCCCTCATATGACGGATACATTTTTCCATCATCAATTGCAGAATATTCTGTTTTTCTCTCAAGATCAGGATAGTTGATGCTTGCAGCCAGATTGTAAGTTTCAATGCAATCATTTAACACGCTCTTGAGTTCTTTTGCAATTCGCTTTAGCTGGGTTTTTGTGGGAAGTTTTGCGAAACCACCTGGGACTGATGAAACAGGATGTACTGCCCTGCCAGAAACAATCTCAACAATAAGGTTACCTACATTTCTTATTCTCAGTGCCCTTTTCACAGCCTCAGGATTTCTCATGTATACATCCACAATTCCATCAGCATTCAAATACTCTGGAAGTGCAAGTACATAAAGGTGCAGTGCATGGCTCTGCAGCATCTGTCCCACATTTCCCAATCTTCTCAGAAGTTTTGTCTGTTCACTCACCTGAATGCCCATGGCATTTTCAATCGCCTGAATTGCTGTATAATTGTGCACTACTGGACACACACCGCAGATTCTTGAGGACATTGCTGCAACCTCATCGTATCTTCTACCTCTCAGAAAACTCTCAAATAGTCTTGCACCTTCGTGCACCTCCATTCTAACATTGAGTTTTCCATCCACAATATCAAAATGGATCTTTCCATGACCCTCTATCTGTGTGATATAATTCATTTCTACATTCATTTCTTACCACCTCCCACTTCTTTGAAAAATTGTGCATTGCATGCATATTTTCTGAATAATCTCACAATGTCCTCCTCCTTCGCAATCTTTTTAAGCAATTCAAGTTCAGCACTCATTTCTGGCTGTTCAAGAGGACCCCTGCAACCATCACATGGCATATTTGATGAAGGGCAGGGTGCGCCGCAGCCCCCGTATGTGACAGGCCCTGCACACGGAATTCCTTTCAGGAGTAAACAGCTATTGCCCTTGCTCTTGCAGTCCATGCACACGGGTCTGGTATGTTCCTTTGGAATTTTGCCAGCAACTACATCACTTACAATCTTATCAAAGTCATCACGCACAATCGGGCAGCCTCTAATCATAGCATCTACCTTAATAATTTCCCCGAGGGGCTTCACCTCTATAACCTCTATTTTTTCTCCTTCCTTGCCATAAACATACCTTTTTCCTTCATTCACATCCGTGAAGTTGTTTAGTGCTGCAATTCCTCCAAAACACGCACATGTGCCCAGTGCAACTACCAGCTTGCTGTTCTCCCTGATTTTTTTCACGAGTTCCAATTCATGGCTTGTGATCACCGAACCCTCAATAAATGCCACATCAAACTGCTCCCAGCGATTTGTACGCTGTCCGAGGCGGAAGTGCACAAACTCAAAATTTTCAAGGATTTTTGCGATGTACTTTGAGTTTACTATTTCAACCTCGCAGCCCTCACAATCTGTCAGATCAAACAATGCTACTTTTGGTTTTGTCATTTTCATCACCTCATATTGCCTCCGGTAGTTCCTTTACCTCTGCATAGTTAAATACGGGACCATCTATGCACACATACTTGTTGTTTATCTGGCAGTGCTGACATTTTCCTACGCCGCACTTCATGTGTCTTTCCAGCGAAATATAGATTGAACTATCTGGCATCCCGAATTCTCTGAATTTTTTGATCACAAATTTGTACATTACAGGGGGTCCGCATACAATTCCAATTGCATCCTTTATTGGATAAGGAATCTTGTCAAAGAGTGTGGTTACAACCCCCACATTACCAGTCCAGCCGCAAAGCGAGCCATCGGGATTTTTGTCAGTATCAACACTAACCAGGAAGTTTGCTTCTTTGCCCCATTTCTCAAATTCATTTTTGAATAGCAAGTCCCCTGGTGTTCTAGCACCATAAAGAATTGTGATTTTTCCAAAATCCGATTTATGCTGGAGCACATAATTTATGCTGCTTCTCAGAGGTGCCATTCCAATTCCACCAGCAACATACACGATATCCTTACCCTTAATGCTTTCAAAAGGGAAACCCACACCATATGGTCCTCTGAACCACACTTTGTCCCCCACCTTCTTTCTGTGAAGTGCCTCAGTCACATTCCCGATTTTTCGGACACAGAGATCTATGTAACCCTTTTCGTGTGGGCTAGATGTTATGGATATCGGAGCTTCTCCAACACCTGGTATGCTTAACTCTACAAATTGTCCTGGCATATAATTGAATCTTTTTGCTTCAATCCGGAACACCTTGGTATCACATGTCTGTTCATCTATATTTAGAATCTTACTTTCCCATGGCTTGTAAATATTTTCCATTCTATACACCTCCTATTTTGCTTAGAGTTTCCCGCATATCTATCCCAGCAGGGCAGTATGTGATGCATCTTCCGCAACCCACACATGATGTTGTCCCAAACTCATCTACAAAAGTTTTGAACTTGTGGATATACACATTTCTGTACCTTGCCTTGAGATCCTTGCGAAAATTGTGGCCACCAGCAACCCTTGCAAAACTTACCAGAAGACAGGAGTCCCAGCACCTAACCCTCTCCCCACTTTCTGGCGTGATGTAGGTGTTATCTATTACATCGTAGCAATAACACAGCGGGCACACTACTGTGCAGTTTGTGCAACCCAGACATTTTCTTGCTGTTTCCTCCCAGACAGGATTTTCATAATCTTTCAGGATTTTTTCACTTACCTTATGCACATCAATGTGCTTTGCTTCATTATAATCTACCCTGATTTCCTTTGTATCTATGTTTGTGCTCTCAAAAAGAAAAGAATTCAGCAATTTTCTGCCCTTCTCTGTAAGAGAATATGCCAGAAACTCCCTATCCTCCTCTTTCAGGAATATATCGCAGGTGTTGTTGAGCACATTGGAATGTGTGGATTTACAGAAGCACTTCTCGGTAGGTTTGCAAGAAACACCCACAATGAGCATGTTTTCCCTTCTCCCTCGGTAATATGGATCATTCCAAAGTACCATATCCATTCGTGAAATTGCGTTGATGTCACATATGTGTAGTCCAAAAAATGCCAGTTTTTCTTCTGGCAGTTTTTCCTTGATTTTTTCATTTTCAAATGTAAACATTGTTTCTTTATAAGGAATCAGGTATTTCTTTACTGGTGTGATTGTCGTCGTGTAATCCAGTGCAATCTCCCCAAAATTTTCCACTTCTGCATACACAAAGTCCTTGTCTTTTTTGACGGGTGCAATTACAGTGTATTCGCTGCATAATTCTTCAAAAAATTTTTTCAGATTTTCATTTTTTATCTTTTTTGCATTCACATTATCACCTTCTTTTTTCATCTTTCCTTGTTAAGGGCCGGGACCGAGATTTGAACTCGGGTCTCGGGATCTCCGCAACCACTTGTGATTGCCACAGTCCCACAGGATAGCCAGGCTACCCCATCCCGGCCAACCACGGGATTGTTTTACAGTATATGAAACTATATATATAGGTTATGTAGGTTATGGGGTTGGTTAAGGGAGATGTATAGAGCGTAGAAAAATACCACCAGGTTTTTCTGGTAATCATGCGGGACTTTTAAACCTTGATTTTATCTCCATACTTTTGTCTGATTTCCTCAAGTTTTTTCATTAATCCATGTGCCCCAATCCTCTGACCAATTTCTATTGATTTTCTCAGATACTCATTACCTTCCTCAAAACGGTTAAGATAGAACATTGTATCTGCAGCATCAAAGTATGCTGCAGCCATATCATAGTGCAGGCCAAGTTCTGAAAATACTGCAATTACTTCGTTTGTGATTTCCTTGAATTTTTCAAGATCTCCCTTTTTCCCAAGTGTGTTAGCTATAAGTGATTTTGCCATTGTGAGACAGTATACATCATTTATCTTTCTGGCATATTCCTCGCTTTTCTTTCCTGCATCCAGCGCTTCATCAAGTGCTCCCTGCTCCCTATGTATTGCAGCCAGGTTTCCATATGCATATGCAATATGTCTTATTAAACCATACTTTTCACCCTCACTTATCAATTCTCTGTACTTCGCCTTCGCCTCCTCATACTTTCCTATGAGAGTAAGTGCGCCTGCCATGTTGTTCATATTCCTTAGCCTTTCAGGGACTTCTTGATCAGGCAATGTGGAAAACGCTTTTTCAAAATGCTCAATGGCTTCTTCATATTTACCTCTCTTGAGGTCAATGTTTCCGAGACCTGTATAACATCGTGCACTCATGAGTTTATCTCCAAGTTGTGTGGCTGTTTCCAGGCAAGCATTGAAAAATCTTTCTCCATCTTCTAATTTGTCCACTCGCCAGCAGTAGAGCCCCAAAGATTCATAAGCGTACGCTATGTTTAGGAGATCTCTTACCTCTATTGCGGTTTCAAGTGCCTTTTTGTAATGGGCAAAGGCATTCTCAAAATTTCCCTTCATCTCAAAAATTTTACCGATTTTTCTGTATGCTTCTGAACCCATCTTCTTGCTGTTCAACTCAAATGCTAGCCGTAAAACTCTGTCAAATGCCCTCTTGGCAGTGTCCAGTTTCCCTCTATCTAGTTCTATGTTTCCAAGATGCAGCAGGGCAGATGCCATTTTTATTTTTTTCTCAACAGAATCCAATCCTGTCTCAAGAGTCTCAATAGCGGTTTCTAAATATTTCTTTGCCTCATCAAGGGCATAGTTTTTCATTGCGAGTTCACCAGCATTGATGTAGTAGAAGGCTGCCTTTGCTGTGTCCTTTCCATACCAGTAGTGATATGCAACCATCTGTGGGGTATTATTCCGATATTTGGGGATTCCTTCAAGTGTGTTTGCAACTTTAAGATGGAGGTCGCCCGCGTCCTTTATACTAACATATATTGCCTTTCGCATTAGATTGTGGGCAAATTTATACTCGGTAGAGGAGATTTCCGTAAGAATATTTGCCTTGCAGAATTTCTCCATGTGTTCCAGCAGTTCCTCTTCATCTATATTCAGCAGATTCCGCAGAATTTCAATGTCAATCCTTTCGCCGAGAACTGCACAGATTTTAATAATTTCCTGCTCAACTTTACCGAACTTCTGGAGTCTGTTAAGAATGCTTGCAGCATAGGATTCTGGCACAATTTCAACAAAATTTTCGGAGTGGAGAAGATACTCTGAAAACTCTTTCAGGAGTAAAGGCACTCCTTCAGAAAACTGGTGTACCTTTTTTATATTTTCTTCATTCAATTTTTTCTGGGTGTATTGTTCCACAAATTCGTGTGTGTCTGTCTCAGTAAACCTTGTAAGAATTATTTCATTGAACAACCTTTCTCGCCGCATTCTCTGGGTAGCGTCCACCACAGCTCTGAGTTCCCCACTCTTCGGGTCTATCGTTTCATCATTTCTGTATGTTCCAAGAAGAAGCACTTTCTTGTTTTCTATGTTTCTTGCCAAATAATGAATCAAATTCCATGTTGATTTGTCTGCCCAGTGCAAATCCTCCACAAAAAGTATCAGGGGTTGCTCCGATGCTATGCTGTGCACAAGCCGAGATACAATTTCAAACATCCTCAATCTGGAGGATTGCATATCTTCATGCCCATTTTTTGTGATGGTGTAAGTTGCTGAGAGAAAGTTGAGAAGTATCTCCTCAGACCCAACTATCTGGGGATGTCTCTTTTTTATTATTTCTGTGATTCTTTCAAATTCAATTTCCCCTACACCTTTTGCTTTCTCAAAATATTCCCCGAGTGCCTGCACAAAGGGCTGGTATGGCTGGGTGATGTCTTCAGACGCAAAGCCTCGAAGTATGGTTGCATTCTCTGCCATTGAGCAAAACTTTTCGCAGAAGTATGTTTTCCCAATTCCTGGCTCACCTATAATAAAGACGGTTCCTCCATACCCTTCCTTCACTTTCGCGTAAATTTTTAGAAGTTCATCCATCTCCTTTTTTCTGTTTACAAATATATCCTGGGACATGTTATCTCCTTTCCGTAATTTCCTTGAGAAGTTTCGTCACTTTTTCAGCGTTTTTCAACGCACCAAGTTTTTCAAAAATCTCCTTTGCCATAGTTAATTTCTTGATCCCCTCATCCAAATCGCCTTTTTTTACCAGAAACTTACCGTACGCTGTTAGTGTCTCTGCCTCACTGAATGGGTTCTGGAGTGCCTTTACGAGTTCCAGTGCCTCATTAAATGATTTGATTGCATCCTCAAACCTCCCCTCTTCACCGTGGATTATGCCTTCTATTCTCATAACTGCCTGTAACCCCACTCTATCACTGATAGCCTCCATCAATGGTTTGGCACGGGTATTGCTCTGCTTTGCCTTTTCAATCTCTCCCAGATGAATATAGACCTCTGCCATGTTGAAGAACGCCCAGCCAATCCAGTCAATATTTCCAATTTTTTCAGCATACTCCCTGCTCTGTTCAAAATTTTCAAGGGCAAGGGCATATTTTCCTTCCTGAAGGTAAAGATCTCCAAGATTGTTATGTGCCCTTGCAAGCTCATTCAGGTCATTAACTTTCTTCAACTCCTCAATTGCCTTCTTGTAGTACTCTTCACTTTTACTTGCATTCCCCTTATCCCCAAAAATATTTCCCATATCTATGAAAATTGTGCCCAATCTGCGAAAATCTCCTATCTGGATAATGTATTTCATTGCTATGTTATAGAAATTTATTGCTGCCTCGTAATTTCCCAGCCTCCATTGTATGTAACCCAGGCCCCTATAAGCATCACTGAGTCCCCGCATATCTTTTATCTTCTGAAGCACTTGAATAGCATTTTCAAAGCACATCCTTGCATTTTCGTACTCTCCACGGGTTCTCCGTATATTTCCCAGTGATATCTGGGCGTACGCTAAACTTCTCTCATCGTTCATTCGCTTACAGATTTCTACCACTCTTTCAAATGTCCTGATGGCATCATCCCACTTACCCAGCAAAATACACAATTCTCCTGTGGTTTGAAGTAATTGAATGAATTTTCTGCTCTTTTCAATGCTCTCTGTCTCGTCTTCTTCCATAATCTGCAGCGCTGTATTGTAATAGGATAAAGCTTCCTGAAAAGCATATAACTTCCTAGCTTTCTCACCTGCTTTTATATTATATTCTAATGCTTTGTCCTGAACCTTTCCAAGCGTGAAATGCCGTGCCAGTACAAAAATTATTTCATCAGTTGATTTTCCTTGATGCATCTCTTCAATAATTTCACCAACCTTTTTGTGCATGAGACGCAACCTACTTTTGCTTAAACTTTCATACACAGCGGTTCTCACCTGAATGTGCTCGAACATGTAGGTCTCTGGTGCAGTTTCACTTTCCTTGATAAATTTCATTGAAATTAGCCTCTCAAAAGGATCCAGAATTTCACTTTCATCCATTTCCACTGCCTTTTGAAGTACACGAAGGTTAAACTCATATCCAATCACTGCTGCATACATCAAAATTTTTTTGCTTGGTTCATCAAGTTTTGCTATTCTCCTGCTTATTACATCTTTTATTGTAGCAGGGAGTGAGATTCTTTCCCAGTCAACACCCAGGTCCCATGTATATACCCCAGGTTTAACAAGTCCTTCTTCAATAAGCGTGTTGCAGAGTTCCTCAATAAAAAATGGGTTACCATCGGTTTCAAAATATAACCTTTTCATAAACTTTGGAGAAATATCATCATTTTTTAGCAGATATCTTACAAACTCAAGGGCATGCTCATATTTCAATCTTGAAAGATTGATCTGGTGATACAATCTTTCTAGTCCCATTCTCTGAAAAATTTCAATTAGAGGATGGAATCCTTCATGTTCCTGAAGGTCTTCTGGTCGATAGGCACCAAGAAGCAAAACCCTTGCCTGTTTTATGTTTCTTCCAATGTAATGGAGCATCTGAAGTGTGCCAGTATCTGCCCACTGTAAATCGTCAATAAATATTGCTATGGGATGCACTTTTGAGATACCTATTATGAGGTCCGTGATTGTGCCAAACATTTTATCTCTTTCAGTGTCCACATTTATCTTTTCAACGGGTTTCATTTCCTTTTCCTCACCAGCAATGCTCATCCCTATTGGAAGAAAACCACCATCTGAGGGCGCGGGCGCTGCATCAGTTGCTAAAAGTCCCAGCGGAGAACTGCCTTCACATCCTGTTTCAATTTTCTCACTGGCAGTTTCTTCAAAATACTGGTTAAGTGCGTCAATAATTGGAAGATAGGGATCTGAATTTTCAATATACAGACACCGCCCCTTATAGAATTTCACACCCAGCGGTGTTGCATAGTTTTTTAATTCCTCCACGAGACGGGTTTTTCCCATGCCCGCTTCCCCTGTGATAAGCACAAACCTCCCATTTCCATTCAGAACAGCGTGGAGATGGGACTTCAGTGCCTCAAACTCCTCGATGCGGTTTATAAACTTTGTTTTCTCATGTATTGCCAAGTTTTCATCACCGATGCAGTATATCTCATAACCGTATTAAAAGATTACTGTGGTGCGGTTCGCGCAGAAAATATCGTTTCCGAACACTGGTAAGATGGTATCATAAAGAAATCCCAGATGACATCTTTGTTCCTTTGTCAGGACATGTGTATCCTACTTGGTTGTTTTTTATACCCAAATCTTGCCAATGCACTGGCTCCACTCATCCGAAACATTTAAATCCCGTAAAAACACATGTCTCTTCTTGAAGGGAATTAGAGTGTT
>JBMFNP010000024.1:0-25128 GCA_049970095.1 Thermoplasmata archaeon
TGATGTGTTTTTGTGGGTGTAGCAATCACAACTGCATCCACCAGATTTTTCAATTCCCTGTAATCCTTATGATATTCTACCCCAAATCTTTCAGCCACTTTTTTCCCTGTGTTTTCATCAATATCTGAAACTGCAACAAGAACCGCATCTTTTTCAAGTGTGGATATTACCCTTGCATGGTTCTGCCCCATTACTCCCGTGCCAATCACACCAATTTTGAGCATACTAGGACCATAGTTCACATATATCGGGAAGTATTAAATATTTTCTTTTCAGAGAGGAACATAACTTTTGTTTGAAAATTCAAAATTTTGGACTTAGGTCTTACCATTGCTACTTGGCAGGCTCTCGGTTTCCCGGCTGAGATTATTAGATAAATCTCATCAACCAAAGTTAGGGTTCCCCGTCAGAAGGAATCAAGGGTAACACTCCCGCAAACATGTTTTTTTTCCTGGGTATTGCCTGCACCCGCATATTCCTTGAGTTTAACTGAGAGTTTCTTTCCAATTCCATCAATATTTGCCAGAAAATCAAGATTTGCATTTCGGATATCATCCAGGTTCCTTATTCCTGCTTTGAAAAGGTTTCTTGCCCGCACTCTCCCGATTTCTGGGATTTCCACAAGAGGAATGAGTTCGGGTTTAATTCCATATTTCACCTGGACGATCATCTGGTCCAGTGGTCTGAACCACGCAGGTGAGAAAATTTTTGCAAGTTCACGATAGGCATGCAATAGCCATTCCGCAAGTTCTATACGATTTCTCACATCACCAGGCCCTATATCATAATTTTTGATAATTATATCCTCTGACACCTCATTAACCCAGTCATGCAAAAATGCTGCAGTTTTGAGACCACTGTAATAAAACTGTTCTTCTACCCCATCATCTGGAGAAAGGAGAAGAAATCTTTCCCATTCCTGGTAGAATGTGTCAAGCCACAGGGAATCCTTTTTTTTAAGAGTTATAGGTTCCATATCTGGTGCTAAACTTATCACATGAAAGACACCTACATTCGTCAGTTCTCTCTTTTTCATCATTGAATCCCTGAAAATAACTGCACTTACAGGGTCAATGTACAGTTCACTGGTTCTTTCACCAAAGAGAGTTGGTATAAACTCATCAGATTCCATTTTGACAAATTCCTCATTTAGGAGAAAGCTAATTACTTCATTCAAAGTTCCTTCCAGAGCATGGAGATTTCCCTGGTGTGCAAGAAATGTTTTTGCTATGAAATCATACAGAGATTTCAGATTGCTCACCCTCTTTGTGGCTATCAAAGCAAGCACATGTTTTCTCAGTGCACTTAGCAATGCAAGCTTTGAGCTTACATCTTCCACATCTCCCAGAATATAACGGTTGTACAGTTCTTCCATCTGTGTAGGATCTTTTGCAATGATCAATGCTTCTCCCTCTCTATCATATTTGGGTCTTCCTGCCCTCCCACACATCTGCTTTATTTCCATAACTGGCAGATTCCTTCTTCCATAGTCCGCATACCTCCACACTTCTTTTATCACCACCCTTCTTGCTGGTAGATTAATCCCTGCTGCCAATGTGGGTGTGGCAACAATACACTTTATGTAGCCAGCCCTGAATGCGTTCTCAACAATCCTCCGTGTATTATTTGTGAGTGAAGCATTGTGGTACGCACACCCATGTATTATGCAGGAAGCCAAGCTTTGATGGGCACTTGTGCACTCGTTATCTGCTTCCTTAATTTCTTCTGCAATTTTTTTCAGGCGAGCAAGCGTCTCCTCATCAATCTCCTTTTTTACAAATTTACCAAGATTTTTTGCAGTAAGTTCACTTCCTTTGCGGGTGTTCGTAAAAATCAATACCTGCCCCCCGTTTCTGATGCATTCACATGCAAGAGAAACCAGTGGTTCCGAAGTAGGAATGAACTCTCTATGCGTCCCATCCTTATAGAAAATCATATTTGAGCAGAAAATCCCTTCTTTAAGCACCACAGGTCTCCAGTCCATTGAAATGTGCTCTGCACCAAGCCAATCAGCAAGTTCTTTTGAGTTTTGCACCGTGGCTGAAAGGGCAATAATCTGCACATCCTTTCTGAGCAGGAAGTTTGTGAGCAGGATTTCCATCGTGGGACCTCTATCTCCATCCGCAAGCAGGTGCACTTCGTCAGCCACAACAATCTGCACGCTCTCCATGAATTCGTTTCTGTGGCGCATCAGTGCATCAGCTTTTTCAGATGTCATGATTACAATATCATAACTGCTGAGTTTTTCATCTCTGGTATCGTAGTCACCTATAGAAATTCCAACCCTTGCACCGATTTTCTCCAGAATTTTTAAATCATCGTATTTTTCAGTGGCAAGTGCACGGAGTGGCACAATATAGACAGATTTTTTTCCTTCAACAAATCCTTTGGCAATTGCAAGATAGGCAATCAAGGATTTACCAGAAGCGGTGGGAACAGCCACAACCACATTCCTGCCAGCAAGTACAGGGCCCATTGCCCTCTCCTGGGGTGGATAAAGTGTGCTTATACCCATCTCTTGGTACAGCGAAATCACATTTTCTGGCAGCGGTAACTCTGAAAGTTTCATGGTCTTCAATGGATAATGTATATTGGAATTTAGTTTTTGTGCTTGAAATGGGGATGCAGAAATTTTTGGATGTGGAATTTTCTAGAAATTTTTAAGATAACCTCAACATAGCAGCGGTAGCGAATGGTAGCGAATGTTTTATATTTATGTTAAATATGTGCATTCTCGGTGTTAGTATGGACATGCAACCAGGTCAAATGGCATATGATAGAGCAATCACAGTATTCTCGCCAGATGGACGACTGTTTCAGGTAGAATATGCAAGAGAAGCGGTAAAAAGAGGTTCCACTACTTTGGGAATTGTTTTCAAGGATGGTGTTCTCTTGCTTGCAGACAAACGACTTTCCACAAAACTTGCAGTCCCAAATTCTATAGAAAAAATATACATACTGGATGAACACATTGGATGTGCTACCTCAGGTCTTGTGGCAGACGCTAGAGTTCTTGTAGATTATGCAAGAGTGGTAGCTCAGATAAACAAGGTTACTTACAACGAAAAAATTTCTGTAGAAATGCTGGTAAAGCGAATCTGTGATTACAAGCAGACCTATACGCAATATGGCGGAGTAAGACCTTTTGGTACCTCTCTTCTTGTAGCAGGAGTTGATGAGTTTGGACCGCAGCTGTATGAGACGGACCCAAGTGGTTCGCTTACCGGTTACAAAGCCGCATGCATCGGCGCAAACAAGGAAAAGGTTCTTGAGTACTTTGAGGAAAACTACAAAGAAGGTATGAGCATGGATGAAGCTGTAATTATGGGGCTGAAAGCCCTGAAAGAAGTTTCCAGGGATGTCCCCCTCTCTGTAGAAATTGGTGCGGTCACACTCACGAAGGCTTTTTCAAGGCTAACACAAGAAGAAGTTCAGAAATACCTGGAGAAGGTGAAATAAAAAATGGTGAAGCTAGAGGACTCAGTTATCGCAAGGCTTCAGATTGGCGAAAGCAGTTTTGAGATTCTGGTTGACCCAAAGGCAGTGCAGATGATAAGAGACGGGAAAGAGGTAAACCTAATGGATTATCTTGTAATTGATGAAATCTTTAAAGATGCAAGAAAAGGGGAGAGGGTCTCTGAGGAACATCTGAAAAAGAATTTTGGCACAGAGGATGTGCTTGAGATCGCAAAGATAATAATTCAGAAAGGTGAAGTTCAACTTACCACGGAACAGCGGAGACAGATGCAGGAAGCAAAACGAAGGCAGATTGTTGAAATAATCGCAAGGAATGCAATAAATCCCCAGACAGGCACTCCCCATCCGCCAGCGAGAATTGAATCTGCGATCAAAGAGGCAAAGGTACATATTGACCCCTTCAAACCTGCAGATGCCCAGGTGCAGGATGTGCTGTCAGCACTTCGCCCAATCATTCCCATAAAGTTTGATACAGTGAAGATTGCAGTAAAACTCTCCCCCACAGATTATCCAAGAGTAATCGGAGATATCAAAGGATTTGGCAAAATCACACAGGAAGAATGGCAGTCAAATGGGTACTGGATTGGAATTGTGGAGATGCCCGCAGGTATGCAAACTGACTTTTTTGAAAAACTGAATCATAAAACGAAGGGCGCTGCAGAAACCAGAATCCTCAAATCTCATAGTTAAAAACAAGTGAAGAGTGATGCCATGAATGAAGAAAAAAAAGAAATAATAAGCAGGAAAATTGTAGTGCCGGGCGAATTGTTGGTAAAAGGTCAGATGAAACCAGGAGTCGGAACATATGCAAGAGACGGGCAGATATTTGCGGCAACGGTGGGAATTCTGAACATCCACGGAAACTATGTAAATGTAATTCCTTTGAGTGGCAAATATATTCCCAGAGTTGGAGATGTGGTAATTGGGAAAATCATAGATGTCGCTCCCACAAATTGGCTTGTTGACATAAACGCACCATATCCTGCACCGCTTCATATAACTGGAACACCATGGCGAATAGAAATGGGAGAAACCCAGAAATATCTTGATATTGGAGATATGGTGCTCTGCGAAGTGGAAGCGGTGGATGAAACAAAGAGGGTGATGGTGACAATGGCAAGACCCGGTTGCAAGAAACTGACAAGCGGGGAAATCATAGAAATCACACCCACGAAAGTTCCCCGTGTAATTGGAAAAGGAGGCTCTATGATTAACCTTCTTAAAAACTACACTAGGTGCAGGATTTTTGTGGGGCAGAATGGCAGGATATGGCTTGAAGGAAATGTTGAGATGATTGCACTTGCAATTTTAGCTATCAGGAAAATTGAAGAGGAGTCGCATCTTCTCGGGTTAACTGAAGCAATCAAGAATTTTCTTGAAGAGCGCACTAAAACTGGCACAAAATCTGAAGGTCAATAAGAGGTGTAATTTTTATGAGTGGAATAGGTATTGAAAACAAACCAAAACTGGTTAATGAGAACAATTTGAGAATAGACGGGAGAAAACTGGATGAACTCAGGCCTATAAGAATTGAGGCTGGAGTATTGAAAAGGGCAGATGGCTCTGCGTATGTGGAATGGGGAGAAAATAAAGTGCTGGCTGCAGTGTATGGTCCAAGAGAGGCAAAACCCAAACACATCCAGAATCCATCAAGGGCGATTGTGCAGTGCAGATACAATATGGCGCCTTTTTCTGTATCTGAGCGCAAGAGACCAGGACCAGATAGAAGGTCTGTGGAAATCTCAAAAATCACAGGGGAGGTTTTTGAGCATGTGCTTTTCCTTGAGATGTTTCCCAGGGCGTCAATTGACATATTTATAGAGGTACTCCAGGCAAATGCGGGCACACGGTGTGCAGGAATAACAGCGGCCTCGGTTGCACTGGCTGATGCAGGAATTCCAATGGCGGACCTTGTACCTGCATGTGCTGCTGGAAAGATTGACGGGAAAATTGCCCTTGATCTGAGAAAAGAAGAGGACAACTATGGTGAGGCAGACCTACCAGTAGCAATAATTCCCAGGACAAAAGAAATTGTACTTCTGCAGATGGATGGAAATATGAGTGTCCAGGAATTTGAGACTGCGATGGAAATGACAATCAATGCATGCATGAAAATATACGAACTTCAGAAAGAGGCATTGAAAAGGAAGTACAGCACGGAACAAGATGCAGATAGAGAACAATAGAGGTGAGGAAATGAGTGAAGATATAGTTTCTGAGATAATGCGAGACTATCTCCAGCAACTTGCTGAAAAAGGTACAAGAATTGATGGCAGAAAGCATGATGAATACAGGAAGATAGAAGTAAAAAAGAATGTAATTGCTTCTGCAAATGGCTCAGCGCAGGTTTCCATAGGAAATACTTCTGTGCTAGTTGGAGTAAAAATTGAACTGGGGGAACCTTTTCCAGATACGCCAAACATGGGAGTACTAACAACAAATGCAGAATTAATCCCTCTTGCCTCGCCCACTTTCGAACCAGGTCCTCCCAGTGAAGAGGGAATTGAACTTGCTAGAGTTGTTGATAGAGGTCTGAGAGAGGGACAGGTCATTGACCTGGAAAAACTCTGCATAACTCCAGGAGAGAAGGTTTGGATTGTATTTGTAGATATTCATGTACTGGATTATGATGGGAATTTATTTGATGCATCATATCTGGCATCCCTTGCAGCCCTCACGAGTGCAAAGGTACCCGCATCTACATATGGGCTGGGAGAGGATTACCCATTGCCAGTAAAGGGATTTCCTATTGAATGCACCGTGGTAAAGATAAAGAATTCTCTCATGATAGACCCAGCACTGGATGAAGAAAAAATTGCAGATGCAAGATTGACTGTAGCCATTGATGAAGGAGGTAATATTCGCGCAATCCAAAAAGGGCTTTCAGGTGCGCTTACCCCAGAGGAAGTGAAGAAAATTATAAGTATGTGTCGTGTTTCCTCACAGTATCTCAGAGAACTTATAATGAAATAAGGAATGAAATCTTTATGGTGATAAAATGAGCAGACGCACAAAGAAGGTAGGAATTGCTGGAAAGTACGGAGCAAGATACGGTATAAGAATAAGAAAGAGGTTGCAAGATGTAGAATCTGCTATGAAAGAAAAGTATCCGTGTCCTAAATGTACCACAGGGATTCTTAAGAGGGTGAGTACTGGGGTTTTTGAGTGTCGAAAGTGTGGGGTGAAAATAGCGAGCAGCGCCTATTATCCCACACCGCCAAAAGCAATCACGAAGAAGCTTGAAGAAGAGGTTTCTGAGAAAAAAACACCCGAGGAAGGAGTGGCAACAAGGAAAGTTAAGAAAGTAAAAAAGATAATGGTTGAGGAAAAAAAGGAAGAAGAGAAGGAGGTTGAGAAAAATGTATAGATGCGCAAGGTGTAAGGAACCTCTCAAGCCCGAAGCAATTACCCTTCAATGTGAGAAATGTGGCTGCAGAATGTTTTACAAGGACCGACCCAATGTGAAGAAAGTTATAAAGGTGAGGTAGGTAAACATTAGACCTCAAACTCTCTGTACCTGAGTGTTAGGGTGTCCATGTCCAGGGGCGCAATTGTATTTTCAAATATCGTTTTTGCCTCATCTAATAATGGTTGGACTTCACGGTATCTCTGGCTGTAGTGAATGAGTGCCAGTTTTTTTGCATTGCATTCAATTGCATTTTGTGCTGCTTGCTTTGCACTGCTGTGCCCAAATTCGTTCAGTTTCTCTCTTAAGGACTCGCACCCTGTTGCGTCGTGAATTAAAAGTGTGCAATTTTTTACAATTTTTGTGTCCCATCCGGGTGTGGTATCTGTGCAGTACGCTACGGAAAGCCCTTTGCGCTTTGGTCCCATAACCACATCAGGAGTAATTTCCTTTCCATTTATTTTTACACTTTTCCCGCGTTGCAAATTCCCGTACAGGCGCTTTGGAATTCCTAGTGCTTCTGCTATTTCCACCAAAAACTTCCCAGCCCTTTCCTCTTCCTGAAACAGGTATCCATTTGTGGGCACAGTGTGGCATAATTTGAATGCATATACCTTAAACCCATTGCCACAAACACAATCTCCGTGTGAGAGGCTCTTTGGAGTTATATCATAATCAAGTGCATAATAACCTGTATTCAGAATGTTGTTTACAATCTCTTCGGTGCCTTCTGGTCCATATATGCTGATGGGTTCTGTTCTTCCCAGCATTCCCATTGTCTGAAGGAGTCCTGGCAAGCCTAGAAAGTGATCTCCATGATAATGGGTGATAAATATTTTTTTTATTTTCATGAAACTTACAGTGCTTCGCATGATCTGCTTCTGACAGCCTTCAGAGCAGTCAAACAGTACAACTTCACTCTTGTAACGGATGGCAACTGAAACCGTATTTCTTGTGAGGGTTGGAATTGTTCCCCCAGTGCCCAAGAAGGTAACTTCCATGTGTGGAAAAAAAGGTTTCGGGAGATATACTTTACTACGAGGGGAGGGGGCTGTCGCCCCCTCCCCTTACGGTAACCTCACCCCCACGAGGGGCTTCGCCCCTTACGGTAACCTCACCCCCACGAGGGGCTTCGCCCCTTACGGTAACCCCACGGGAGTGCCTCTGGCACCCCCAAGTCTTTCAGTCCATGCTTTTGCGTCAGCAAAATGGTTCTGACGATACTACCAGTTCTCTTCTAAAATTTCGTAGTACGCTTGTGGGTGCGCGCAGGCAGGGCACTCTTTTGGGGCTTCTGTGCCCTCGTGAATGTACCCACAGTTTCTGCACTTCCACTTTACAGGCTTATCCTTCCTGAAAACCTTGCCTTCCTCAATGTTCTTCAGCAATGCCAGGTAGCGTTTTTCATGCTGTTTTTCTGCTATTGCAATCGCTCTAAACACTGCTGCAATTTCTGGAAAACCCTCTTTTTCTGCGATCCTTGCAAACTCTGGGTACATCTTTGTATACTCGTATTTTTCACCGGCAGCAGCTGCCTTCAGATTCTCCGGAGTAGCACCTATTCTGCCTGCAGGAAATGCGGCAGTTATCTCAATTTCGCCACCTTCCAAAAATTTAAAGAGACGCTTGGCATGTTCCTTCTCGTTATCTGCTGTCTCAAGAAAGATTGCGGAAATTTGTTCATAGCCCTCTTTCTTTGCTTCTGATGCAAAATATGTGTACCTGTTTCTTGCCTGTGACTCGCCAGCAAATGCTTTTAGCAGATTCTTTTCAGTTTCTGTACCCTTTATACTCTTCATTTTTACCACCTCACATCCTCGTTTCCCAAAGACCGTGGATGTTACAGTATTCTCGCACTGCGAGCACTGCCTCTGAGATCTCAAAATCTGCTTCAGGCTTTTCACCAGGTTTTAGGTGCTTTACATATGTCCCTTTCTCGGTGATTGCTTCAATCCACTCAATGTAGTGCTTTTCTTCCATCGGATGTGCCACAGAACCCACCGCTACATGGATTCCCTTTGCGGTCTTCGTCACTACTGGGAGATGTTTTTCCTTTCCCTGCTCTGCCCTCTTGGGTTCCATAAGGGTCATCGGCTGTCCGCAGCAGACAAGTTTTCCAGGCCCTGCATGTACTACGGCAACAATGTTGCCGCAGATCTGGCATTTATATATCTGTCCCAATTCTGTCATTTTTTCACCTCTTTTTCTGTTTAATTTTCGTCAATGGCGCATCATAGGCCATTCCACATTGAAATCCTCGAAGTTCATGGGATTTCCATATTCCCACCTCAAAGGTTTTTATGTATCTTCTGGATTTCTTCAGACAGTTTATCAATTAATTTAAAGGCGTCTTTGTTTGGTAATCCCTGAATATAAACAGGTTCCAGCACTTTCGCGTTTATGTTGGAAAGCATGCTCATCATCTGCTCAATACTCCTCCCTCCCCAGCCATATGAAGCCATCAGTCCGACACACTTTGTTTTCGGTCTCAGGGCGTTAAAAAGGTAAGCCACAGAGACAACAGCTGGATGTGGGCCTGTAAGCACCGTGGGTGTGGCAAGAATAACTGTAGCGCTATCCACAAGTTCAATTGCAATTTCTCCAAGATCTGCATGGGTAAGGTTTATTTGCCTTACTGGGATTCCATTAGATACCAGATGCTCCACAAGATGTTCCACAGCAACCTCCACACTTCCATGCATTGAAACATATAGCACAAGCACCTTGTTTGCAACTTTTTCAGAAACCCACTCCTTGTAAAGCTCAGTTATTATCTCAGGTTTGTCGTAAATCGGTCCGTGGGAGGGGGCTATAATTTTAATCTCATAGTTTTTGAGTTTTTCAAGATGGACGGCGATGCTTGTTCTGAACGGCATCATGATTTCCGCATAGTAGCGTTTTGCATGAACTTCAATTTCACATCTGCTTTCAACAAAAAGTTTACTAGTGGCTAAATGTGAGCCGAATAGGTCACATGGAAACAATATGCTATCCTCATGAAGGTATGTAAGCATTGTCTCTGGCCAGTGCACCCAAGGTGCGAATATAAACTCTAAGGTCCTGTTTCCAAGTGAGATTTTTTCTTTATCACCAACAATAATAAATTTTTCATCCGGGATATGCAGGAGTGCTTTGAGTAAATCCTTGCATTTCTGATTTGTGATTACTTTTGCTTCTTTGAATTCGGAGAGAATATCTGGAATGCTCCCAGAATGGTCCTGCTCTCCATGGTTTGCAATCACATAATCTATCTTCTTTACTTCAAGCGTTCTCAGGTGCTTGATAAGCTCCTCACCCTTACCCGCATCTACGGTATCAATCAGTGCAGTTTTTTCAGAACCTAGAACAAGGTAGGAATTATAACTTGTGCCATATGGTAGGGGTATGAGTTCGTCAAAGAGCTTTCTGTTCCAGTCAATAAAGCCAACTTCATATATTCCATCAACAATTTTTCTGGGCATATTCACATCCTCTCAAAAGATGCTTTACTTGCCCCGCAAACTGGACACACCCATGATTCAGGTAAATCCTCAAAAGAGGTACCTGGCGCAATGCCTGAATCAGGGTCCCCATTCTCCGGATCATAGATATATCCGCAAACCTGGCATACATATCTGCTCATATCTACCATTTTTTCATCTCCTATTTTCTGATTTTTGCAAAAAGTATAAAGCATGAGGTTTAATAATATTTTCTATTACGGCAACAGAAACTTAGAGAGAAAATCAGAAAGTTTTGAGATATGCACTCTTTCCTGCGCTGTAGTATCTCTGTATCTCACAGTCACCGTATTTTTTAACTCGCCATCCTTAATTGTATCATAGTCCACAGTTATGCAAAATGGCGTGCCTATTTCATCCATTCTTGCATACCTTCTCCCAATTGAGCCAGCATCATCATAGAAAACCCTGAATTTATTCTTCAGTGCTGCATAAATCTCAATTGCCTTCTCATCTAGCCCATCTCTTTTGAAAAGTGGAAATATACCAGAAAGATAGGGTGCAAGATAGGGCTTCAGCTTGAGTACATTCCTTTCCTTTTCCTTTGTCATAAACAAATCCAGCATAGCCCACACATTCCTGTCAACTCCAAAGCTCAGTTCAAGCACATGGGGTACAAACTTCCTCCCGTCAATATTCACCTCATGGCTCACCTTACTCATTGCCTGATGCCTGGTAAGGTCATAATCACCACGATAATGTAAACCTGCAATTTCTTTA
The DNA here is from genome assembly GCA_049970095.1 of Thermoplasmata archaeon. Classification (GTDB taxonomy): domain Archaea; phylum Thermoplasmatota; class Thermoplasmata; order Lutacidiplasmatales; family SKW197; genus SKW197. The sequence goes on from JBMFNP010000024.1 coordinate 11,104, forward strand.
AATCCCCCCAGTGAATCCATAAATGCTTCCACATCAAAATGAATGCGGTTGTAGAATGCCCTCTCTTTTTCAGATTTTTCAAAAAATCTGAATTTTTCAGGGGGTACACCAATTACTTCCGTGTAGAATTTCTGGATTTTCACCATGTGATATATGTAGAACTCTGGGATTTTTCTATCCAGCAATTCAGAAATCCTGTATTCTTTTACCTCTGGGCGGTGTTCCACAAATGTTACTCTTACCTTTTCTTCCATATTTTCACATTTGCATTCCTCATTAAACTTTTCTGGGTCAAAGAAAATTTGAAGCTCTGCCTGGATTATCTCCCGCAACCTGTAGAGCCCCTGCCTTGGTGCAATCTCATTTCTATATGCTCTTCCGATAATTGCAAGTCCTAACGGCAATTTTCTTCTGCAGGTTTCAAATTCACGGTTAAAATTCAGGTATGCACCCTGGGCAGTCTCAGGTCTCAGGTACCCCTTATCCTTACCAGTAGCACCGATGCTCACTGGAAACATCATATTGAATGGAGTGGTTTCTGTGAAACTCTGATTTCCGCATCTAGGGCATTTAATCTTCAGTTCCCTTATTTTAGCATCCAGCTCTGGTGCAGAAAAACCTTCTGCATTAATTCCTGCTGCCTCCTCAATAAGTGCGTCTGCTCTGTAGGGCTGGTTGCAGTTTTTGCAGGTAACTAGGTAGTCAGTAAACAGGTCAACATGCCCCGATGCCTTTAGAGCATTTTCTGGCAGTATGTTTGCGGTATCTATAAGATGATAGTTTTCATGAAGCGAAAGAAAGTAGTTCAGCCATACATTCTCCCAGTTTCTTTTCAACGCTGCACCCAGGTGCCCATAATCATAAAAACCAGAAATGCTACTGTAGATTTCTGCTGACTGCCAGAGAAAACCCCGTCGTTTGCATATTGCGTACAGTTCGTCTCCGTGCATGTTTCACACCAGATGAATGAAAAACAGAAGAGGTATTTTACAGTTGCTGGCAAACAAAAACAGGCAAAAAAATATGTTATTGCTAAAAAAGGGTATGCAAAATCACTCTTCTTCTTTTGTAGTCAGGTAATACAACACTTTACTCCCATGCAGCATTTTATGGAGATTCGTGACTATTTCCCCGTACTCAGATGGTAGTTTCCATGTTATGGAGAAATCGTATTCTCCCACTTCCGGTCTGAAACCAAGGCTCCGCATATCTTTAACAACCTCTAGTGGAGGTTTTCCTTCGCTGTTGAACAGGATTTTCACATATGTCCTCATGTTTTCCCCTTTTCTTCCTACAATACTCCGAGATTTAAAACTTTCGGAATAACGAGGAACATAAGTTTTGTTTGAAAATTCAAAATTTTTGGACTTAGGTCTTACCATTACTATCTGGCAGGCTCTCGGTTTCCTGGCTGAGATTATTAGATAAATCTCATCAACCAAAGTTAAGGTTCCCCGGATGAGTGGAGCCAGTGCATAGGCAAGATTTGGGTATAAAATAGGACACCAAAGTTCTGGCTGAGGAAAAAAGATCTCACGGGGCATTTCTTTATGACCCTAATAGCTGGGCTTGGTTTTTTCATATATCTTCTTCAAGCTTTCATTATCTACATGTGTGTAAATCTGGGTAGTGCTTACACTTGCATGCCCAAGGATTGTCTGTATGAATCTGATGTCCGCACCGTGATTAAGAAGTGTTGTGGCAAAGGTATGGCGGAGGACATGTGGAGTGACCTTCTTTGTAATTCCTGCTTTTTTTGCATATTTCTTTACAATTCGTTCAACACTCAAAGGAGAGATTGGCTTTTTTTTCCGAGAAATAAACACCCTGTCAGTTCCAGCATCTATTCTGTATCGCTCAGAAAGGTAGGTTTTAAGGGCACTTGCGGTGTTTTCCTCTATCACCACAATTCTGTCCTTATCTCCTTTTCCACTTCGCACATGTATTACTCCCTCAGAAAAATCAATGTCTCCAATTTCCAGATTGCAGAGTTCTCCCACCCTTAAGCCGGTGTATGCAAGGGTGCGCAGTATGGCATAGTCTCGTGGATGCTCTTTTGCACTTTCTATGAGTAGGTGTGCCTCTTCTTCATTCAGGTACTTCGGAAGCGGCAGTGAACGCTTTGGAGCTGTAATGCCTTCTATTTTCACACCCCTGAATTTTAAAAATGCCTGGATTGCCTTTATCGCTATGTAAATTGAGTTCTTGGCATACTCCTTTTCTATTGCCAGATACTGTTTGAATCTCTCAATGTCATTTGTGGTCACATCTTCTGGCTTCTTGCCCACAAACCTCAGAAAGTGAAAAACAAAGTGTGAGTACTGTTTGATTGTGTATTTGCTTCTCCTATCTCCTATCAGATGCTCCCTGAATTCCTTCACTGCCTTTTCAACATCGTCCATAAAGGAATGAAGTATAACAATATTATAAATGTTTTTTCCGTCCTGTGGGTTCTAATCTCAATTAGATTCTCCCATTTTATTGCTTGCTTTTTCGTCTGCAATCCGTTTTTATAATCAGTTCAATAGAGGAAACATATACCCATGACTGTGGTGGCATAAATTCAGGACTGCATTTTCTTGCGTCTATAGGTTCTGTAAATTTCTCAAGATTATTAATTTCTATGGCATATCCTTTTTTTCCTGCTTCTAAAATATGCAAAAAATTCATCTTCTGTCAAACCAGAAGCGTTACCGAAATTCTCCCATAACCTCTCAGGTTCTTCACATATTATCTTTCCCACACGGAATTTGCAAACAATTTTTCCAATGGGCATTGTAGCATAGACATAAACCTCATCAACATCTTTTTTGAAAAAGGTTTTTCTGAACTCGTATTTTTTGCGGCCATCTAGATTTTTCATTAATGTATTTTGGCTTAATTGAGAGTATAACGATCATTTATCTTTCCCTCTCCCTTTTATTTTTAGATATTTCTCGTGTGAAATTTTAATGATGGTTTGAGGGTGTCCATTTAAAATTCCATAATCTAGAAGAGTCTTATACTTAAGTGGCTTTTTAAAATGCAAGTTCCACCAGAATAGTATGATTTTTGTTGGCTTTTTTGAAATTTCTTCAATTTCCGATCGTGAATAAACACTTCTTTTTCCCACATAAGAAATAATTTCATTTGAATCTGTAATGTTCTCATATACTCTCCCTATGATTTTCTTCGGTAATGGTGGGATCGAGTCAACTGGTTCATTTTCATCTTCAGTAATCAAAAAATCTACAACATTGACGTATGAGCGGGGCCGTAGAAAACACCACCATGTTTTTCTGGCAATTGTGTGTGAGAAGAAGCCACTTGATTGGAAAAAGGAAAACTAGAGTATATAAGAGACAGAATATGAGACTACACACCTTTTATTCCGAAACGCTTATCTCCTACTATTTTATAGGGGTAGTGGAGGCGCTTTAATGGCAGATGAAACAAGAGATGAAAAGGTTTCTGCTGAGAAGAGTGTAGAGAGCATCCCAGAACAACAGAAAAGGATTGCAAAGATGTTGATGCGGCTCAAGGAAGAGATAAAACGATGCCAGATGATTATGAAGGAGGTGACTGAAAAGGAAAAACAGGTAAATGCCTTGCTTAATGAAATCACAACCCAGAAAGACAATCTTAACAGGAGAGAAGAAGATATAAAGAAAAGGGAACAGTTACTTGAGGAACGGGAAAGAACCACAACTGAGCGTCTTGAGAAAATACAGGGCAGAATTGATGAGTTCAAAAAAATGAGAGATGAATGGGAGAGCAAGAAACAGGAATATCAGGAACTGGAACGCAAATATGAAAGTAAAATCGCCGAACTCAAGAAAAAGGAAGAGGAACTGGAAGCCCGTGAAAAAAGTATTCTTGAAAGTTCAAAAGTGCTTGAAGAAAATTTGAAGAAGGCAGAAGAAAGATACGAAGAAGCTGAGAGGCTCAGGAGAGAAGCAGAATCAAAGCTCCAGCACCTTGCAGAAAGAGAAAAAATCCTAGAGGAGTATGAAGAAAAACAAGAGGAGTATGCACGGTCGCTGGAGGAAAAAGAAAAAGAACTTTTTGAGAAAGAAAAGAAGGTTGAGGAAAGAGAAGAAAAACTCACGCAGGAAAAAGATGCTGGTGAGACTGAAGCCCTGAAAAAGAGAGAAGAGGAACTTGGGAACAAGGAGAAGTTTCTGGCTGAACGGGAGCAGAAGCTCAACAATCTCGCTGAAAAAATCAGGAAAGAACGGGAACAATTAGAGGCTATGGCAAAAAAACCCAAGGAGGAAAATACAGAAAAAACCGAGTAAAAAAGGTTATTTACTAATTTGATAATCCGCCCGAAAGATGCTTAGAATTTGTATAATTGGTGCACCTCCAAAGGCAGAGCAATACTTTCAAATCTTCAAAGAATTTGCAGAAATTGTTGCGATTGTTGAAAATGATTATGATTATGCCAGGAAATTTGTAGAGACCTATCATCTTCCGGTCTATCCAACACACAGAGACGCAATGCGGGAATTTGATTTTGATGCTGCACTCGTACTTGTGCCCTCAACCATCAGATACAGAGTACTTCAGGAAGTCCTCTCCGATGGCAAACATGTGCTGGTAGATGCTCCAATTACTGACAACCTAGAAACTGCAATAAGAATCTGCAATCTGGCAGAGTACCAAGGTCTCCTTTTATCTGTTGCTTATCTCAAGAGGTTCAATCCCGCAGTGCTGAAGGCGAGAGAATTGATAGAATCTGGTGAAACTGGAAGGATGCTATCTTTACAATCCACTATTCTTACTCCTGGCAGATTCCCAGACGCACTAGATGCCTTTGGGCCTGAGGAACTTGATGTGTTCAGGTTTATTGCTGGTGTGGATATTGGAAGAATTTCAGTGATTCTATCGCAGATGGGAAGGGTGTGCACAGCCACAATGAATTTTATAAACGATGTAAATGGAGTGATGCATTTTGCGTGCCAGAGTTCGGTATCTATAGAAGAACTATTGATTAATTGTGAGGGGCAATCATTACTTGTTGATTACAGAAACCAGAATGTATTCAAGGTAGTTTCGGTGCATTCTGATGTAGACATAGAACTCGGACTACCAGAAGAATTAAAAAAGGAACGGTGTGAAGTTGTCAGGGAAAATCCAATGCGGCTAATTGTGAAAAACTTTGTTGAGGCACTTACAATGGGTGCAAGGCCACTGATTACTGGCTATGAATCGGTTAGAGCAATGGAATCCTATCTGGCAGCAAGGCATTCTGCAAATACGGGTGCACTTGTTAGGTTGCGGTAGAGATGTGGGAAGAAGCGTACAGAAAAGGGCTCAGATTTGGGGGACTGGCAGATACTGGGTGGATTGTAGATAATCTGCACACGAAAATGAAAATTCTGGAGACAGGTTGTGGTGAGGGAAAAACCTATCTGGCACTGAGGAAAAAAGGGTTTGATGTGATGGGTGTAGATATCTCTGAGATTGCAATCTCTCGCCTCATTGCAAATGCCAGTTCTCTGGGAATAGAAGCCAATGTGTGCATTGGAGATGCAAGAAATATGAAATTTTCTGCAGGAGAGTTTGACGCGGTAATCTCTATCCATTTACTGGATGCAATGGCGTCCGATAGAGATGTTTTTGTGTCTATTGCAGAAACACTGAGGGTACTGAAAACTGGTGGTGTGTTTATATCTGAGGTTTTCTGTGTAGAGGATTTCAGAAATGGACGAGGAGAAAAACTGGATGAGAAAAGATATAGAAGGAACGGAATAGTGACTGCATACTTCAGAGAGGAAGAATACATAAAGCTTCTATCTACCTTTACCAGCGTGAATGTATGGCATCATCGTTTTGAAAGAAACTATGGTAAGAGATGTGTGTTGCGTGCAATCTGTAAAAAATAATCTTGTGTCATAAAAAATGCCCACCTGAAACCTTTATTCCTCAGTCAGTATTTGGGTCCTACCTGATGGTTTTATATAGGAAGAACAGCAACTCTTTATGCCCCAAAATATGTGCAGAAAAGCCTTATATATCCTGCTATACTTTCATGGGAAGGTGGATAAAATGATAGGAATTATAGGGGGTTCGGGACTTTACAGTTCACTGAGCGGTCTTGAGAAAGCAAAGGATGTGGTGCGGCAGACACCCTATGGACAGGTGGTTTGCACCACGGGCACATTTGCTGGAAAGGAGATAGTGTTTCTTTCAAGACACGGTAAAATAAAACAGGTGCCACCGCACAGAATAAATCACCATGCAAACATCTATGCCCTCAAAAAATCAGGTGTTGAAAAAATAATTGCGGTTTCAGCAGTGGGTGGAATAAACAGAAACATGCCCCCAGGTAGCTTTGTCCTTCCCACCCAGTACATTGACTTTACAAAAAAGGTGCATACATTCTTTGACGAAGAAATAAAACATGTAGATATGACCGAACCCTTCTCACCAGAGATTCGTGCGGTGCTTACCGGTGCACTCAAAGAACTCGGATATCCATTTGCATGTGATGGTGTTTACGCCTGCATGCCAGGTCCTCAGTTTGAAACACCAGCTGAAATTAAAATGCTCTCATTGTTAGGAGGAGATATCGTGGGAATGACAGTTGTTCCTGAAGCAAAACTTGCCAGAGAACTTGGAATCAGATATCAACCGCTCTGCATGGTAGTAAATTGGGCTGCAGGCATTTCTTCAGAACAGATTACGCATGAAAACACCCTGCGCGTTGTCTCTGAAATGAACGAAAAACTTGTAAATGTGCTGAAAAAAACTCTTGAAAAACTTGAGGATTAAATATGAAGATTAGAGTGACAATTTATCCTGGAAAAACAAAAAAAGAAATTGAGATAACGAAACAAACCACTGTTTATTCAATCCTTGAAAAATCTGGGATGCACACGGGCAATGTGATATTCATTCTTAATGGAAAAATTCTGCCGTTAGACGCAAAAATAAATTTGAATGGAAATGAGAATGTGGAAATTCACTCTGCATTTTCTGGTGGTTAAATTACGAATGCAACCAGAAATACACCGAGCAATCCCACAGAAAAAGTGGCAAGTACAGGTATAAGTAACTTCCTGGTGAGCTTTTTATCCACGGTTCTCACAAGAATATACTTGTTCAATGTGCTTATGGATGTGGCAAGCATCACCGTAACCCCAGCAACATGTGCACCAATTATTGTGGAGGATGCAGAGGCAGAAACCGAAGCCACAACTGCGGCACTGGACACAAAACCACCCACCGCAGTCATATAGACACCCAGGTCCTGCCCATAGTGCTGGGCAAAATATACAACCAGAGAGATAATTGCAAAAATCATTCCGAACTTAACTGCAGGACCCACTGCAAATGGAGACTCGATGAGTATGCGATGCTCCTCTTCCCCTATCTTACCAGAAAACCTTTTTACACGCCTCCCGACCACAAACACCAGATTTGCGATTATCATTATGCAGAACGGAATTGCGGTAAGATATGCAACTTCCAGTGTGGGGTCTGAGAATATGCAGAGAAGGAAATTTCTCACGAGCATTGTGACATTTGCAAGGAGTATGCCTCTAATTATGCTCTCTTCCATTGCTGGTGCTTTTTTCCCGATATTTGCAAGAGAAATTGCTGCTGCCTCTGAATTCACCATGCCACCCAGTAGCCCAGAGACCTCAAGCCCTTTGGCAGTGCCCACCTTTCGCATTGCAATAAATGAAACAAATGAAAGCGTTGAAATGAAGACTATAATTAGTAAAAGCCAGTAAACATCCAGAATTTTTCCCCTTCCTATTATCTCTCCCAGGTTGTAATTGTTCCACACTAACTGGTTGAAGTCATAGGTGGCTACAATCGGAAGGAGTATGAGAAGAATTGTAAGAAACTGGAGGGCACTATTCATTTCATCCTCAGTGAGGCTGGCAGCAATATGGTGGAGGCGCTTCTTCGTAAAAAGGAGGATGGTAGTGAGCACACCCACAAAAAGCCCTACAAGGATAAAGCCCATACCAATTAACATACCGCAGATGTATGCAAGAAACATTGCAAAAGGGGTGGTAAACCCAGACATTTCCAGCCGATGCCTTATTATCGCAAGCAAAACTGTGAATGTGGCGCCGATAACCAGCCCCACTCCTACCAAATAATTCCCATAATCGTCAGCAAGAAGTGCAATTATTGTGCCAGCCATTGTAACCAGTGGCATTGTCCGTAATCCCACAATCAGGATTTCCTTTTCCTCTCTGTGAAACTCTCTCTCAAGCCCGATTAGTGCGCCGATACCCATGGAGATAAGTAGAAACTCAATGGCAATGTATGTGTCCATGCAGGGCTATATTCAGGATTCTATATAAATAATTAACTGCACAATTAGGGGAGAGTGTGCAAGCATGCAATTGGCTCTGAGATAGACTTATATATTAACAATACATTAATGTTACTGCATCTGGTGAATCTCATGGCCGAAGATGAATATGCCGAATATTTAGCCAAGCTTGAAGAATTGGGGCTTTCGCCATATGAGGCAAAGGCTTATCTCGGGCTTATCAGAGGTGGAGAAATTACTGCCATCCAGGTTTCTGAAATTTCTGGCGTTCCTAAAACCCGTGTTTATGACATTCTTATGACACTTGAAAGAAAAGGTTTTTGCCAGTCACACCCCGGAAAGGTTACCAAATACCTCGCAATTGCACCAGAGATTGCACTGAAGGGCTACATAGAAACCATGAAACAGCAACTGAACGAAACAATAAATCGCAGGGTAACTACCGCCAACTTTTTGATGGAAAAACTGAAGAACATAGGCAGCGAATTAGTAAGGGAAGCGACTTCAAGTGAGTTTGTCTGGGTACTTAAGGACCCGAATACAATTGCTGCCAGTTATGCGGACACTGCAAGAGGTGCAGAATTGGAAATAATCACCCTGGAAAAAGCCCCTTATGCTCCCTCAGAGGTGCAGTACTTTGCTACCTTTGAAGCACTGGAAAAAGGAGTAAAGGTGCGTTCAATTTACCAGTCAGACCCAGAATCCCTTAACCCCAAAATAATCCAGCTCGTAAAAATTCTCCACAGAAAGGGCGGCGACATAAGGTTCATTGAAAATGTGCCCTGCAAGTTCGCACTTTTTGACAACAAGGAGGTGTGGCTTGCACTCCAAGATCCACTGAGTTTAAGAAGGGATTTTGTCGCACTGGTAATCAAGCACCTAGGTGCAGTAAAGCCATTCAAAGAACTATTTGACAGATTGTATGCGGATGCAATTCCCTATGAAAACATGGAAAAACTCTTTTAAAGTCAAGTATAGCATATTTGATCCAGCCCCTCTAAAAATCCAAGCGAAACATTATTAAACCCTTTTAATATTGGGATTGAATGAAGGGTGTTTGCTATGGACTCTATAATCAAAGAAGTTCTATCCCGAAGTGGCACCGAAAGTGCCAAAAGGCCTATGCCCACAGACATCAAATCACTCAGTGCAGAGGATGAGGAACTGGAAAGGATACTCGCTAGTTTAAAAACAAATATCAAGGTATTTGGGTGTGGTGGTGGCGGGTGTAACACCATTAACAGAATTGTAGAGACCGGGATTGTGGGTGCGGAACTCTATGCTCTTAATACAGATGCCCAGCATCTTTATATTATCCATTCGCCAAAGAAAATTCTTTTAGGAAAGAGGTGTACGCGAGGTCTGGGTGCAGGTGCACAGCCTCACATTGGAGAAGAAGCAGCGCGAGAGGCAGAGGAGGAAATCCGTGCAGCTATGAATGGGGCGGACCTTGTGTTTATTACATGCGGGCTTGGTGGAGGTACTGGTACTGGCTCAGCACCAGTGGTTGCAAAGATTGCAAAGGAGATGGGTGCGCTGGCAATTGCTGTATGCACATTGCCGTTCCGTTCTGAAGGACTTGTGAGAATGGAGAATGCAGAATACGGGCTTGAAAAATTGCGCCAGTACGCGGATACGGTAATTCTTATTCCGAATGATAAACTTCTGGAACTTGTACCAAGATTACCTATAAAGAAGGCATTTCTGTTTGCAGATATTGTGCTCATGCGTGCAATAAAAGGAATCACTGAAATGATCACAAAACCTGGACTTGTTAATCTTGATTTCAATGACCTCAGAACAATTATGAAAGGTGGAGGTGTAGCACTGATAGGCATGGGTGAAAGTGAAGGTGAGGACAGGGCTGTTGAGGCTGTATCTGAGGCAATCAATTCTCCTCTGCTGGATGCAGATATCTCAGGTGCAACAGGTGCACTGATAAATGTGATTGGTGGCGAGGATATGACAGTAAGTGAGGCAGAGAAAGTTGCAGAGATAATACAGTCAAAAATAAATCCCACCGCAAGAATAATCTGGGGTGCAGCTATTGATCCTGCAATGGAGCACAAAATTCAAGTAATGGTGGTTGTTACAGGTGTGAAATCAAAGCAGATTGTTGGGCCAGGTGTGGCAAAAACTGAGAAGAGAATGGCGGACATTGATGTAATCTCATAGGTTGAGAAAATGGAAATAATAAAGAAGGGCATAAAGGTTCAGGCAGAACTGGAAAACAGGTTGCGCACCGTAGGCAAAGGAAAATATGGGAGGATACTGAAGATGGCAAGAAAACCAGATAGGGACCAGTACAAAAAGGTAATTCAAATTTGCGGTGCTGGCATCCTAATAATCGGTGCCCTCGGTTTTACAATCTTTTATCTCTGGAATTATCTTCCACCATACATCCAGAGTTTTTTTACATGAGAGGGGATTCACTTGGGACTTTTTGGAGATATTGAGGAAAAACCAGAAAAACCTGAAGAAAAGAAAGAAGCGGTTAAGGAAGTGAAGATTACTGATGCACAGCCTACACCCTCCTTTGGACTCCAGATCGTGTGTCCAGAGGACAAAAAACTTGTGATTTCAGGACAGACTGCAAAGTATCTGATTAGAATTGTGAACACAAGTGTACGGGACGATATTGCTGTTCTCAAGTTCACCTACCTATACAGATACGCAAACGGAACAGAAGGTGCAGAATGGAAAATCGCACTGAGGTACATGATGGGAGAAGAGGAAAAATATGAAGTGATGTACACCAGGGAACATACACTTGAGACACTGGTTTTTGCTGGCCAGAACCATGATGTATTCCTGGAACTAACTGCGCCTGTAGGGGTGCGATATGGAGATTCGGTGGATGTTGTTGTAAATCTTTCTTCCAAGAACGACCCTCTTATCCGCGAAACTAAGACAATTTCCACAACCGCAAAACAGGTACTCATCGTAGTAAAGACGCAGATAGGACATGAGCGTGAGGTAGCAGACACACTTCTCACAAAAAGCAATATTGATAAGTACAGGGGCGTGATTTTTGCGATTCTGGCACCTTCGCAACTTCGTGGCTATCTGATTGTAGAGGGCATGAGTATAAACATGGTCAAGGAGATGCTGAAAGGAGTACCAAAGGCAAGAGGTATAATTGAGGAAGGGGAGACATCAATTGAGGAAATCTCAGGGTTTCTCACACCCGCTTCCCCTGTTTCCGGTATTAATGTTGGTGACCTTGTCGAAATTGTCTCTGGGCCGTTCAAGGGTGAGAGGGCAAGGGTAAAAACCATAGAAAGCCAGAAAGAAGAGATTACTGTGGAATTGATTGATGCGGTGGTACCAATACCCGTTACTGTCCGTGGTGATTCTGTTAAAGTTGTAGAAGTGAGTGAAAAGAAAGAGGTGAAGTAACATGCCAGATACAGTTGAAGTGCTTGTTGAAGGTGGCAAGGCAACGCCTGGGCCTCCGCTGGGACCCGCACTCGGGCCTCTGGGTGTGAATATCGTGAAAGTTGTTGCCGAAATCAATGCAAAAACCAAACAGTTTGATGGAATGCGAGTCCCTGTTAAGATCATAGTAGACGCAAAAACAAAGAGCTTCCAGGTGGAGGTAGGTACACCCCCTGTAAGTGCTTTGATTCTGAAAGAGGTGAAGGCGGAGAAAGGTTCTGGCAGCCCAAAAACAAACAAGATTGGAAACATAACCATAAAACAGGCAAAAAGGATTGCAGAAATGAAGATGAGTTCGCTCCTCAGCAAGGACATGAAGAATGCGGTCAAAGAAGTTGTGGGCACATGTCAGTCAATGGGAGTAACGGTAGAGGGTAAGGAACCGAAGGAGGTTATTGCGGAGATTGATGCAGGAAAGTGGGATAAAGAAATAACTGGCTAAAGGGATACTCCTCCAGTGCTGTTTTTCAGCCATTGCAGGTAATCCTGGACACAGAATGTCGTTTCCAGTCCCACAATCTCTGGCACACTATATGGATGCAGGTTTCTGAGTTCTTTTTCAACCTCTGTATATCTCTCCTTCACAGTTTTAATAAGACACAGGAACTCACACGCACTCTCAATTTTACCATTCCACCAGTATCTGCTTTTTATCGGACCTATAATCTGCACACATCCCGCAAGTTTTTTTTCTAACAAAGCAGTGGCAATTTTCTCAGCATCGCTTTCCTTCTCAACCGTTGTAATCACGACAATCCCATCTGCCGTCTCTTCCTGCAATTTCATCACCAACACAATATATACACCAAGGCACAAAAGTTTTGCTCAAAAAAATAAGAGAGCCCTCTGTTAGAGTTAAGGGTATCCCTCGTACTTTTGTTAGTCCCGACGCAGTTTTTCTACTCGCGCCCCATATGTTTCCATAAATTTTCCGTTTTTGATGCTCTCTCGTACCTCACGCATGAATGTTTCCATATAGAAAAGGTTGTGGATGGAGGCAAGACGCATTCCCAGCCCATCATTTTCCTTTAAATAATGAGTTACTTGCGAGAGCGTGTAATTTCTGCATGTGTAGCACTGGCAATTTGTATCAAGTGGTCCAAGTGCTCCTAGCGTCTCAGCATTTCCCACATTGTACTTCCCTTTTTTTGAGAATATTGTTCTGTGTCTTGCATTTCTCGTTGGAAACGCACTATCAAAAATATCAATGCCATTTGCAACAGCCAGCAGGATTTCATCCTCGGAGCCCACACCCATAAGATACCTTGGCTTATTTTCATCAATAATTTTCACAGTTTTTTCAAGAATTTTATGTGTCCACTCCTTTGGTTCTCCGATAGAAAGTCCCCCGATTCCGTAGCCATCAAAATCCATGCGTTCAAGTGCCTTTGTGCATGCCTCCCTGAGCTCAACGCTAAAGCCACCTTGTACTATTCCAAAGAGCAGGGCATTTGGTGAAGAAAATGAATTTTTTGCAATTTCCGCCCATGCAATAGTGTGTCTCACAGCCTCTCTTACCTGTTTGTCTGAGGCATTCCATTGAGGACAGTGATCCAGCACCATGTTTACATCAGAACCAAGCTTTTTCTGAACTTCCATTGCAAGTTCCGGGGTGAACTCAATTTTTTGACCAGTATCTGGCGATTTGAAAATCACGCCTTTGTCTGTGACCTTGTAATTAAACTTCCTTACAAGTTGGAAACCGCCACTATCTGTAAACAGCGTTCTATCCCATTTCAGAAATTTATGCAGGCCCCCATGCCTCTCAATTATAGAGAGCGTGGGGCGCATATACAGGTGGAGTGCATTGGAAATCAATGCCTCTACATTGCAGCTTTTTAACTCCTCACTTGAGAGAGTTTTAACAAAACCTTTGGTTGCCACAGGGAGAAAGCACGGTGTCTCAATCTCACCATGTGCGGTTTTCAGAATCCCAGTTCTTGCTTCGCATTCAGGTTCTTTCGCTAATATTGAAAAATGGTGCATGGAAATCCCCAGATTTACTGCCAGTTTGCTCACAAGCTTGCAAAGCCTCCACAAGATGCCTTTCCGCAACCTCAAACTCCGATTTCTCTACATACACCTCGCTCAAACTAATCTGTGCCTCCACTATACTCGCTATATCACCAATTTGTGTTCCAATCTCAAGCGATTTTTGAAAGTACTCTATTGCCTTCTCATATTCTCCTTTTTCATGGTAAATTGCCCCTATGTTGTTGTAGGAAATAGCGGCACCCCACAAATCTCCAATCTTCTCATTAATCCCAAGGCTCCGCTCATAATATTCCAGTGCTTTCTCATATTCTCCC
>JBMFNP010000025.1:0-24955 GCA_049970095.1 Thermoplasmata archaeon
GTGGTGTATGTGAAGGATCTGGATAGCGGTGAGGCAATAGAGAACGCCAGTGTGGAGGTAAATGTGAGCGGGGTGAAAATTGCGTCAAAGGTAACAGAGAAAGATGGGAGGGCAGTTTTCGAGTTTGTGCTGGACAACCGTGAGACAGAAAGCCTGGAGATTATGATAAATGCAAACAAAAATGGTTACGAAAATGCAAGCACATTTTTGAGACTCGGGTTGAGCAGAGAAGAGCGGAGTGCTGATGTTGCTATAGAAATAGCAACCCTTGTGCTTGTCTCTGCAATAATTATCTGTGTGGTTTATTGGGTGAAAAAAAGGAAGAGAGCGAGAAGGGTGTACTGAGAGGTGAAATAAAAGGCACTGATTCTATGTTGAACAATCCTTAGCGCTCTTCAGGCAGGAAATTAGCAGGGCAAGGAAAAAATCTATATTCTCCTGAGACATTTACCTTGTGAGGAACATGCGTTGCAGAAAAGGAAGGGTTCCATTTTCATTGATTGCAATAGTAATTGCATTTCTTACAGTAACAACTGCAGTTTACATGGTGATGCTATTCAACAACCAGAACCAAAACATTAACCTCCAGCAAGCCACCTACCGTCTTGGCACTTATCTTATAATCCATGAGGACTATTTGAGAGAGAAGGGAGTATCTGCGGTCCTTCTTGCAGTTAACAGATCTAACGATATAGTTTACACGAACCAGAACCCGATTGAGTATGTGGAAAATGAAAGTAGGGAAATTATGAAAAACATTACTGGGATTTCTGCAGGTGGAAAGGTAATCAAATTTCCTGAGTACTCTGCTCTCCACAAAAATCTCCAGTGGAAACTCGGTGTATTCAGGTACGATTATCAAATGATGAATGAAAGCGGTGTCATACATTCCTTCACAGGCGATGTGTACATACGCATTAATGGGAAAATCACTACAACTCTCACAGATAACAGGTCAGGGTACTCGCTAACAAAGGATATCAATCTGGATGCCTGGGTGCCTGTCACCCTACCATTTATCCATCAGCAGAAACAGATAATGGTTGAAGACATAAAAGGAACGCCAGATTACCTTGGTTTTGTGGGAAATATTACCCTTTACCTTCTCAAGAGAACCTTCGAAGAAATTTTTGATTATGATTTTTCTCTAGTGACGAAAGCGCTGGTGAGAGAGGCTGTTGAATCTGCAATATCTTTTGATGAAGCAAGGCTGTATCAGAAGACGGCAAACAGGAGCGTACACAACTACCTTCTCTCTCTTGGAAATCGTACAGAGGTTGACCCTTACGAATACTGGAAAGATTTACACGGATGGAGCAAAGTGAGGGGCAGAGGTACCCGTGCAACTGAGCCAATACACCTAGACTATTCGCTTTACAATACTCCTTTTTACTTTTCCACACAAACAGTAGAGTTTGCAATGAACGACACGCAGCGAGAATACGATGTCAGCCATGAACTCATTCTACCGGACGCAACAATAACACTGAATGAAACCACAAAAGAGGTTCTTGTTAGAGGAGGAATGCTCCATCTCAATGTATGGGAAAATGAAACCTCCTTCTTTGTTATCCATAGGTGTTCCCTTGATATCACCCTTCAACCGCTCTTGCTAATGGGTTGAGTATCAAGCAGTTTTGCATAATTTTCAATTATTTTGCTAATAAGGATAGCTTCCTCAACACCATGGTGTTCAAAGAGTCCGATTACCCGTTCACTGTGTCTGGCAATTCCTTTCTCTGCAAGTTTTTTGCTGGGCTTGAGATACCTATCCATCGCAATATAATCCACATGAAGAAGGACTGTGCCATGCTGGAGCACACACCCCATTTTTCGTTTCTGTGCACTACCTGAAATTTTTCTTCCGAACATCTGAATATCATTGATAGGTTTGTATTCTACAGGATATCTTAGTTCTCTCAATGCCTGCACAATTGGAGTGCATAAAAACTCATAACTTTTTCTTCTATCAAAGGGCACCAGTTTTTCAGGAAGGGAAATTGCGTACTCAAGTGTGTTTCTGTCTGTATAAATTGCACTTCCAGCACTCTCCCTGTAGATCAGCACAACCCCATCTTTCATACATCTTTCCACATATACTACATCTTCTGCTTTTTCACCATGTCCTATTGAAATTGCAGGTGGCTCGCGCCTGTAAAAATGGAGGTAGCAATTTCCTGTTCTTGCACAATTTTCAAGGATTTCTCTATCCTTGGCAACGCTGATCTCAGGGTGAATTATTCCAAGGTCTTCTACAAATAAATCTGGCATATCAGCCACGAAAGACAGGGCGCCTGCTTAACAAGGTTGGAAGTGGTAAGCCCATGTAAGGATAGCCAGCAGTGTGTTTTTTAATATAATCATGCAGTGCCTCTATACTCATTGTAAGCACCTCACCACTACGCATTCTCAGGTTCAGCATGCCACTGCTTTTTTCTTTATCCCCATAGACCGCTATTATACTCACCCACTCCCGTTCTGCATCCCTTATTCTCTTGCTCACTGTCTCATCCCTGTCATCCACATCTGCCCTGCAATCAAGTGCTTTTGCAATTTTTAAGCAGTCATCAACATACTGGCTTGATACGGGTATGAGGCGCACTTGGGTGGGCGAGAGCCACAGTGGAAAACCTGGCTTTCTTTCTCCCTGTTTCATGAATTCTTTCTCAAGCAGAGCATAGATTACTCTCTCAATTGCACCCGATGGTGACTGGTGCAGAATTAATGGATAATGCTCTTTTCCATCTTCGCCTGTGTAGGTGATCCCATACCTTTCCGCATTTTCTACATCAATCTGGTCTGTGTTGAGTGCCGAGCCCTTATCAAGCGCATCTACAAAGTTCCATTCGTATTTAAAAACAAAATAGAAGAATCTTTCATCCCACATCTCAAGAAGTGCGGGTTTCCCCCATCTTCTTACAAGTTCTCTGACTACTTCACCATGCTCCTGATAAAAGTCCTTTGTTACCCTGAGCGCTAGCTCAAGGTCATCTGGAATCTCAAAACCTATGCCAGAAAGAATTTCCCGAGAGAGTTCAAATCTCTCTATTAGCTCTTTTTTTGCCATCTCCACATCTGCACAGAATGAATGGCAATCTGGCATTGTGAAGGAGCGTAATCTTCTCAAGCCTGCAAGTTCTCCTCTCTGTTCTACCCTAAATGAATACCTTGTGAGCTCATAGAGGCGCAGGGGCAGATGCCTGTAAGAAATCTTTGCGTTGTGCATTATAAGAAACTGCCCGAAGCATGCTGCAAATCTGAGAAACACCTTTTTATCAGGGCTCTGGATGGTGTATTGTCTTGCTGGAAAACGGTGCAGATATTTTTTTAATGAAGGATGTTCAAAATCATACATAATTGGTGTCTCTACCTCCATACCCCCTGTTTCCCGCACCTTTGCACTTACATATTGTTCCAGCAGGTTTTTTATCAGCCTTCCCTTTGGATAATACCTAAAGTTCCCAGGGTCTGATGCCGGCTCATAATCCACCAGTTCAAGCCGTCTCATTAGTTCCACATGTGGAGGTTCACGGTCTGCAGCCCTCGTCTTTGCCATTTCATAGGTGCAGAACTTTCTCAGTTTCTGGTATTTTTCAAAATCATAGCCCTTTACCTCTCCATCTTCAATTTTCAATTCGTGAAGATTTCCATTAATATCAATAATATACCAGTGTGAAATCACTTTCTTTTCTGTAATCAGCGCTTTGGAAACCTCATCCTTTTCCTCACCCCTTATCTCTTTTGAAAGCTCAGAAAGTGGGTGCCCCTTGCATTTTATATTGAATTCTTTGTACCAGCCAAATGGTGCCCTTTTTACTTCTATATGGTGTGCACCAATTTTTTCCGTGAGCGCATCTAGAACAGCAATGGCGTCCTCGCTCTTTGCAAGGTCAGCACTCAGGTGGGCATAGGGGTAAATGAGCACCCTCTCTGCCTTCACATCTTTTACCACTTTTATTATTTCTTCTGCAGCACTCATCACAACTTTCTCCAGATTAGCATAGTCAGTGCTTTCCACACTTGTAAACACCACAAGTACTTCTTCCATCCTGCCCTCTTTATTTTCCTTTATTTCTTCTGCCATCTTTGTTTTCTGGAGGGCTTTGTACTCCATCCAATCTGCATGTATCAGGAGAATTTTCATTTCAATCCCGTTATTGAGAAAGCAAGGTTATATATTTCCATTACGATTTACATCCATGTATCCCGAGGAAGTAATTACCATCTCAAAGAAAGGCGCAAAAGAAGCAAGGGTGTTGCTTGATGCTGGTAGGTTCTTCAGATATAAATATGTGAATATTGATACTGGAAAATCCGATGAAAAGGTGAAGATTGTGCTGATGAATGAAGAGGGGATTTGTGAGGAATACTTTATTGTGCCAGTGAAGGGCGGAAAATTTCTGCTCCTGCCCCAGGATTACAAGGGGAAAAGGAAGGTGTGGAATGGAAAAGCATCTGTTGAGATTCCCTGAGAGAGTGAAGGCATGCCAGAAATAACTGTTAGAGAGGTAAAAACTGCACTATCAGAGACCTCTCTTGGTGCATTTCATTATGCGCTCAACCCTTACAGAGGTTGCCTCCATGGATGTCTTTACTGCTACGCACCTTATGTGCTGCGAGAGAAAAGGGAATGGGGTAGCTTTGTTGAGGTCAGAAAAAATCTGCCAGATGTTCTTTTAAGGGAAATAAGAAGGAGGGGAAGGGAAAGAATCATAGGTCTCGGAACAGTTACAGATCCGTATCAGCCAGTTGAAAAAAAATATGGTGTCACCAGAAGGTGTGTGGAAATTTTGAAAAATAGTGGCAGAAAGTTTGTAATCCAGACAAAATCAGAGGGCGTACTCCGCGACCTTGATTTGCTTGGTGATGCAAAGGCAGAAGTAGGATTGACAGTAACATCAATAGACGAGAGATTTACAGGGATTGTTGAACCATTCGCCTCCACACCAGCCCAAAGGTTGAATGCTGTGAAGGTGCTCGGAGACGCCGGGATTTCCACATATATTTTTGTGGGACCTATTTTTCCAGCTTTCTTCAGAGAAAGAGAAAAAATTGATGAATTTCTGGGTGTGCTGATTCAACATAATCCCTGCTATGTGATATTTGACAGATTCCGTACAAGGCAGGGAATGATGGAGAAGTTATTGGCAAAGGCACCACAATATTCTGAAATCTTTTTGGAAATTTCAAAGATGACTGAGAGCGACTGGCAGAACCTGGTTCAGAATCTGAGGGATGCTGCAGCCAGCGCAGGACTGAAGGTAGCAATATCTGAAACTGAGAGTTGGAAGTTCTCAGGGGAACCTTAACTTTGGTTGATGAGATTTATCTAATAATCTCAGCCAGGAAACCGAGAGCCTGCCAGATAGTAATGGTAAGACCTAGGTCCAAAAATTTTGAATTTTCAAACAAAACTTATGTTCCTCCACCATCCGCAAAATATAAATACGATATTGACATGGGTTTAAATACTATATAAAGCAGGGGGCACAAAAATGGTAAAAATAAAAATAGAGAATGTGGTGGCAAGCACATCGCTGGATGGCGACCTAGACCTCCAGAAGATTGCGAACGCACTGGAAGGTGCAGAATATGAACCCGAGCAATTCCCTGGGCTGATCTATCGCTTATCTGAGCCAAAAACAGCAACTTTGCTTTTCAGAAGCGGAAAGGTTGTATGCACAGGTGCAAAGAGCATTGAAGATGTGAAAAGGGCAATTCTTACAGTAGCAGAACAGATTGAGAAGGCAGGCATGAAGATAAACAAAAAACCGGAAATTGAAATCCAGAATATTGTAGCATCTTCTGACCTTGAACAGGAGATCAATCTCAATGCGATTGCAATCAGCTTGGGACTTGAGAAGGTTGAGTATGAACCCGAACAATTCCCAGGACTTGTTTACCGGCTGGAAAACCCCAAGGTTGTGGTGCTTCTTTTTGGTTCTGGCAAGCTCGTATGCACGGGTGCAAGATTACCTGAGGATGTAGAGCACGCAGTGGAGAAAATCATGGAAGAATTGAGGTCTGTGGATTTGTTAAGATGAGGATTCCTGTACTAGATGACCATATTCATCTTTCACCAGCAGGCGGAAATGTAGAATCAGTAAAAAGGTTTGAAAGGGCAGGGGGAACCCACTGCATAATCGTAAATATGCCATATGCTGGAATGGAAGCACTCAAAAATAGATGCTTTATTCCACAGTACGAAGAGACTATAAGGTTATGCAAAAAGGTGAATCTTGAGACTGGAGTAAAGGCATTTGCTGTGGTTGGTCCCTATCCTGTGGAATTACTTTCCCTCGCAGAAAAATATGGACTGGAAAAGGCAAAGGAAATAATGCTTAAAGGAATTGATGATGCTGCTGGGTTTATAAAAGAAAGAAATGCAATAGGGTTCGGAGAAATCGGAAGGCCACATTTTGAAGTTAGCAAGGACATTTTAGAGGCAAGCAACGAAGTAATGGAATATGCATTCAAAACTGCGAAATCCCTGGATTGTGCTGTTGTACTTCATACAGAAAGGGCTAAGAAGCAAGTGTACGCGGAAATTGTGGCAATCGCCTCAAACTCAGGAATTGATAAGCGGAAGGTGGTAAAGCACTTTGCAAGCGTGGAAACAATCTCAGATAGTCGTGGAATAACTCCATCTGTACTCGCTTCCAGAGAAATTCTGAAACCGGAATTGTACGAAAAACCAAATTTCATGCTAGAAACTGACTTTCTGGATGATTTCAAAAGACCTGGGGCTGTGCTGGACATTACCACGGTGCCAAAAAGGGTGAGACAGTTAATTGAAATGGGAATAGGCGAGGAAAAAATTCTGGAAATAATGAAGGACTTGCCAGAAAAAGTGTACGGAATTGAAATCTCTGTTAATGCCCCTAATGCCCCTCTGGTCACCCAGTACCGAAATGAATAATCTTTATATATCCCCAACATTTTCCTTCTCAATGTCGACGGCCAGAGGAGCAGGGAAACACCCGGTCTCTTTCCGAACCCGGAAGTTAAGCCTGCTCGCGTTCCATGTGGTACTCCAGTGCGCGAGCCTGCGGGAAGCATGGAACGCTGTCGACACATGAATTTTGAACCTTGATTTTAAGAAAGTTATAAAATACCTGTGTCCTTCTCCCCATCATGCCAAAAATCCATCCAACATGTTATGTGCATGAAAGTGCAGTGATTATAGGCGATGTGGAAATTGGTGAGGAAACTTCCGTCTGGCCAAATGCAGTGATTCGTGGAGATCTCCTCCCGATAAAAATAGGAAGTTACTCCAATATCCAGGACAATTGTGTTATTCATACATCTCCCAGAGACCGTGTATTTATTGGAGATTATGTTACCCTAGGGCATGGTGCAGTGGTGCATGGGGCAAAACTTGGCAATTATATCATCGTAGGAATGAATGCTGTGGTGCTGAATGGGGCTGAGATTGGAGATGGATGTATTATCGGTGCTGGTGCGATTGTCAAGGAAGGAATGAAAATTCCACCATACTCACTTGCGGTGGGCGTTCCTGCGAAAATAATCAGGGAGAATGATACCAGTTTGTTGGAAGCCACAAAACGAAATGCAGAGGAATACCTGGAACTTTCAAAAAATTATAAAGCAGGAAAATACGAGAGCCACATAAATAAATCAAATGCGGGAGCCAGGATTTGAACCTGGGAACCCCTATGGGACCAGACCCTGAATCTGGCGCCTTTGACCAGACTTGACTACTCCCGCTTTTTATAGCCCCATCTCTTTCATCAGTTCATCAATTCCTTCCTCATGCTTGGCATCTGTGAGCAGGATTTTTTTGTGAGGAACAATCCTCTGGAAATCTCTCAGGATTACATTTACATCCACATCCACATATTTCGCAAGGTCCTTCTTGTTAAGCACAGCAAGGTCTGCGTTTGCAAATATGATGGGGTGTTTCCTTACCATGTCATCGCCTTCAGTTGTAGAAATCACTACAATGCGCATATCAGCGCCCAGCGGGAAGTCTGAAGGGCACACAAGATTGCCTACATTCTCAATAAACAGGACATCAATTGAATGGAGGTCCAGTTGTTCAAGGGCATGCTCAATGTAGTGTGCATCCAGATGACATTCCTTGCCTGTATTCACATTTACTGCCTGTGCACCCCTTGCAACAAATCTAAGGTAGTCGTCATTTCCTGATACATCTCCTGCAATTACGCCACACCGCTTTCCTTTCGCTTTCAGTTTTTCAATTATTTTTTCGATGAGGAGAGTTTTACCAGAACCAATTGAACCCATGAACTCGTAGCTTTTAATGCCGTGTGCTTTGAGTTCTTTTGAGATTTCGCCAGCAATCTTCTGATTTACTTTGAGTATATCTGTGCCGATTTGAATCTCAGATATTTTGTGCATTTTTTCACCTCATTCATAGGTAAGGAGATAGAGGAAGCCAGTTCCAAGCCATGTGATGCCAGCAATTATTCCCCACAGATTCCATTTTGCTGCTGCAGAGCCTGCAATCACCACCAGTGGTGCTACAAAGAGGAGGAGCATGGGGAGTATAATGTTTTTCTTTGCTTCCATGAAAAAAAGGAATGAGAGATAGAATAAAAAGATTGCGCTTCTTCAATGCAAAAACTTATCTATGGATTCCATATCCAATATATCGTGAATATTGCAATTGTCAGCAATCATTTCTGGCCAGTCACTGGCGGAATTGAACAAGAGTTGCAAATACTCGCTACAGAAATGCAAAAAAGAGGACATAATGTTGAGATTCATTGCAGCAACATTACTCCTGATGGGAGACAACTTGCTCCTTCTGAAGAATATCAGGGAATAAAAATTTACAGGTATCCTTATCTAATTAGAGTTGGCTACTATCTATCTCTATTTAAACCGAAAATTAAGAATGCAGACATCTTAGATCTCAATGGGTTTGGTATCCTCACAAACGATTACATCACAAGAAAATTCAATAAAAAGCTTCCTATCATACTTACTGTCTACCATGCTGTACATATTCCTACAAAAAAAATTATAAATAAAATTTACCATAAAATTTATTTTAACACTGTAGGTAAAAGAACACTAAAGATGGTTGATAAAATCATAACGCGTCAGCAACTAGATATTACTCTCTTGACGCAACAAGGCATCCCCAGAAACAAAATAGAATGCGTACCTGCATCTTTTCCAGACGAAATTCTCACTAAGTGCTGGGAAAAAACAGAGCATCCATTTGAAAGATATGTGATTTATGTGGGGAGATTACATGTTGAAAAGTCTCCAGAACATATTTTGCATGCGATTCATAGAATAAAAAGAAGAGACTTTGGTGTTGTCTTTATAGGCCCAGATGAGGGTGAATTGAGTAAGCTCCAGATGCTTGTCAGAGATTATAATTTGAAAGATAGAGTGAAATTTTTTGGAAGAGTAGATAACGCTACAAAGTACGCTTTGCTTTCTGGTGCAGAGTTTCTGGTTCTTCCTTCAATGTACGAGGGATTTGGAAGAGTCCTTCTTGAAGCTTGGGCTATGGGCAGGGCTGTGATTGCGTCGCGTGTGGGTGGGGTACCATATGTGGTATCTGATGGAGGGGATGGGCTACTTTACAACTGGGGAGATATAGAAACACTTGCAAAGCACATAGAGTTCCTATTGGAGAATGAAGATGTAAGAAAGAAGATGGGAATTGCAGGAAGAAAAAAAGTTGAAGAGAAATATACAACCACAAAGGTTATGGATAGAATGGAAAAAATTTATGAGGAAGTTCTCGCCTCTAATTCATAACATCCTTTCAAAAAACTCCCTGTATTTTTTCTCCACACGCGCAAGGGAATCTGCATAAACAAATTCATCTGCAGCATGCCAGTTTCCGCCAGCAACTCCATAAACCACAGTTGGCCAGTTTTCCCCGAAAAGATTGAAATCTCCTACAGATTGTCCATATGTGATTTCAGCATTCACAGTTTTCATGAATTCCTCCACCAGATTGTTCTCGTGCGTAACATATGGTTTCAGAAAAGGAACGCTGCGCTTCACATAGCCAACATTGACTTTAGACCTCAACCCGAGGGCAAGAATTCTATTCTCAATTTCTCTTTTTATTACCTCAGGTTTTTCTCCGAGTACATAATGTCTATCTACAACAAGCTTGCAGAACTCTGGTACACTCAAAGAATCGCTTTGCCCTGAAATCAGAAGAGGACAGAACGAACCTCTACCAAGTTTCTCATGTTCACCTACTGGCATATCCTCAAAGATGCCTGCAATCCTCCCGCAATCCACCACAGCATTTATGCCAAGATTTGGTCTTGCACCATGGGCAGACCTGCCATACACCTCAATCTTGAAAACCACCCTTCCCCTTGCACCCATCATCAATCTCTCATTTGTTGGCTCAGAAATGAGTACAAGGTCTGGTGAAATTCCTTTTTCCTTCAGATGGTTTATTAACTGGAACGCTCCAAGTGATTCTCCTTCTTCATCTGCACAGGCTGTAAAAATGATATTTAACTTTTCACTGAATTCTGCGAATAGCAAAAGAAAGATTGCAAGCCCAGCCTTCATATCACATGCCCCTAGCCCAAAAATTTTTCCATCAGCCTCAACACCAGCGAACGGGTCAACACTCCAGTTCTTCATAACTTCAACCGTATCCATATGTGCGTTCAGAAGTATGCACCTTTCCTTTTTTCCACTGCCAAATGCAATTACATTCTTCCTTCCATCACCTAGATCCTGATAGTAAATTTCAGAGGAATAGGGTTCAATCAGGTGATAGATAAAACTGGCAATTTCACCCTCTGTGCCAAGCACACTTTTCCACTTTATCAGTTCCTTTAATAACTCAATGGCGGTAGGCGACATTTTTCTCAAACTCTATTTTTTCAAAAAATCTTTCTCGCTCCTTTGCCTCAACAGTACCAATCACTTCAAGATAATTTTCAATGCCAGATGTTCTGATTTTTGGCCCGAGCACTTCCTGTATCTGGAAAAGCCCTGCTGAGCATGTCATTTCAATTTCTATTCGCACTGGCTTTTCAACTCCTTCCCTTATTTTCACCTTCTTGATTGCAAGCGCAGAGACAGAATGAATATCAACCTTTCCCTTTGAAAAAGGTACCCTTGCTCTCCCATTTGCCATATCAGTGCCGTCCCCGACAGTAACGCAACCCCCTTCTATGCTTATGCAGGGTACTGCTTCATCATGTGTATAGATGCATTCAAATATTGAGGCTTTCAACCTTGCTGCCTTTCTTGGCTGGTAGTAGCGGAATAGCAGAGCATCTATAACATTGCCTAGGAGCAGGATGCCATGATGATAGTGCATCTCTCTATGGATACCGTTTCCCACATCATGAAGATATGTAGCTACTAAAACCACGAGTTGGGCATCTTCGTAGGTGCCAGTCATCTCCCGAACGGTATTTGGCTGTATGCCTTTTTTATTCAAAAGCTCCAGGATTGTCAGAGCGTTTCTTGTAGCAATTCTGGAATGGGTCAATCCATGGTCATTGTAGTGGAAACGGTTGATTGCTACATTGTTAGCATGGTCTATTAACCCCTGGATGTACTCGTCATGCTCCAGGAATTCCAGGGCATCCTGTGCAATAGAATTATCTTTCAACCTTTTCTTTACCTCAGAGTATGCATTCTTCGCATCCGTTTCTGGGTCATATCCATTAACATCATTTTTTTCATTTCCCATACCCATCATACTCCTTTCAGCAGAATATACGATACGGAAAGGGGTATATAAAGGTTAGAATAAGGGAAAATACCCGTTTCTGCTTTCCAGATTCGCCTTTCAGATTCGTTATGTTTATATATGCATAACGCTTTTACCCCTTCATGAAACTCAAGGTAAAAATTACCCTGGCAATAATCATTTTGGGGCTTGTTCTTGGATGTGCATTCGGATTGATGTTTTTGCAACATCGCAAAGATTCAATAATGCTAGCTACCACAACATCTCTTCAAGATACGGGTTTGCTTAGTGATATTCTTCCGGATTTTGAGAAAAAGTATGGGATAGAGGTAAGCGTTGTTGCAGTGGGAACTGGGCAAGCACTGGAATACGGTAAGAGGGGTGATGCCCACATCCTCCTTGTGCATGCACCTACACAGGAGATTGAGTTCATGAAGAATGGATACGGTGTAGAGCGCCGTACCCTTTTCTGGAATACATTTGTTTTGATTGGACCAGAAACAAATCCAGCAAAAATAAACGCGTCAGACAATATTTCACTTGCATTTATGAAAATCTATAATTCCTCTTCCTTTTTTGTTTCAAGAGGTGATATGTCTGGCACACATCTCAAAGAGCTTGCAATCTGGAAAGAATGCGGGGTCTCTTCTGCAGCACTCACCAATAAAACATGGTATATTAATGCAAGTGCAGGCATGGGCACAACCCTTCTTGTAGCAGATGAAAAACTTGCTTACACACTATCTGATATTGCTACATACCTTAAGTTCAAACCAAAACTCAAAAAATTGATTAATATTGAAATTACCATTACAGAAAATATAAAAAACCTCTATTCTTTAATAATTACAAAGGCTGGTTATGATAATAAGAACAGAGAGGTAAATTGCTTCAGGGACTGGTTGATCTCAAACGAAACCCTTTCCAAAATTGAGAACTACACCATAAACTCACAAAAGGTTTTCAATTTACTGAGGTAATGAAAAATGTGGGAAGGCGTGTTCGGTGATGCTTTTCGTTCTCTCCTGGTTTCAAGCACTGCCACCCTTCTTGCATCGCTTATTGGAATTCCCCTTGGTGTTTATCTGGGGCTCAAACGCATTCCCGGGAAAAAAATACTGAAGAGTGCAATCTACACGCTTTATGGCTTTCCACCCGTGGTAATGGGATTGATTGTATATCTTCTGCTTTCTTCCACCGGCCCTTTGGGTTTCCTTCATCTCATTTTTTCACTGGAGGCGATTGTGCTTGCAGAATTCCTCCTTGCCCTTCCATTGGTTCTTGGGATTACAATGATGAGTGTTTCCTCCATACCCAGGGAAGTTTCAGATGCAATAAAAATTCTGGGTGGGAGAAGATGGCAGAGCCTCTATCTTTATTTAAGGGAGGCAAGAAATGGAATAATTACAGCGGTGATGGTGGGTTTTGGCTCAGCAATCAGTGAGGTGGGTGCAGCAATGATGGTGGGAGGAGGGATAGAGGGGCATACAAGTGTGCTCACAACTGCAATAATGGTGGAGACTAGAATGGGTAATTTTGAAATTGCACTCGCACTTTCTGCAGTACTGCTTTTTCTCTGCTTTCTTATATATGGCATTTTAACCCGTCTGGAGGATACTGAATGAGCGTGGTAATTTCATGCGATGGAATTTCCAAAAGTTTTGACGGCAAAAAAGTACTTGAAAATATAAAATTGGATATCATGCAGGGGGAAATTTTCTCAATAATAGGACCCAATGGTTCTGGTAAAACCACACTCATAAGGATTCTTGCAACATTGGAGCGCCAGGATAAGGGAATTGTCAAATATTTTGGTGTGGAAATGAAGGAAGAGGAGAAATTGCTTATTTTTCGCAGAAAACTTGGATATGTGCAGCAGAAAGCAGTATTATTTGCAGGCAGGGTATATGATAATCTTGCGATTCCACTCAAAATTCGGAACTGGGAGGAGCACAAAATTGATAAAAGAGTTGAAGAAGTAGCAGAAAAACTTGGTATAAAATCCATTCTTAGCAGAAACATAAAAAATCTCTCTGGTGGAGAGGCACAGCGGGTTGCATTTGGAAGGGCAATTGTTGCTGAGCCACAAATTCTGTTTCTTGACGAATTTACTGCAAACCTTGATTACAGAAATGCGGGAATTCTTGAGCAGTATGTGAAGAATTTTGTAGCAGATAAAAGAACTGTGGTCATGGTTTCACACAATATATTCCAGGTGAAGCGATTAGCCAGCAGAACAGCAATTCTTTTTGACGGGAAAATTATTGAGCAGGGAGAGACTAAGAGAGTTCTGGAAGGACCGGAAAATCCAGTTGCAAAGGATTTTGTGTGCGGGAAAATTCCATGGTAATTAACAATTTGTTGGTGCGTAAAATATATATACCTTGCAAAACAATTATGAAATGTATGCAAAATGTAGATAGGCAACGCAGAGAGGAACTGGAATTACTCTGCAAAGGTTTCCTACTTACTTACCAGTATAACAGGGATGTTGCTACTGCATTTTGCAGGGGTTTTCTTCTCAAGATTGAGAGTTCCTGCTAATTATCTTTCTCACAATTTCATTAACCAGTTTTCCATCTGCCCTGCCGCGCAATTTTCCCATCGCCAGTCCCATAAGTGCACCTTCTGTATTGGGTTTTGTACGAATTTCAGGGTGGCTCTCCCATAGTTCCAACACAATCTTCTCAATTTCTTCTCGCCTTAATTTTTCAACCCCTGATTTTTCTATCGCTTTCTCAATGTTTGTTTCACCCAGCAAATATGCCTCCACAACCTTTTCAATACCCTCTTTTGCAAATCTTCCATCATTGTATGCCTCAAAAATTTGTGCAAGGGCTTCAGCACTCAATTTCTCTGTGTCCAGTCCCTTGACAGAAAGTTCAGCAAGTGTGTTTGTAAGCACTCTGGCAATTTCATTAATCGCACCTGGAAATTTTTTAGCTAATGTTTCAAATTCCATATCTCTCCAATTCCTGATTATCTGGCGTGCAATTTCAGCACTTATTCCATACTCCTTTTTGAACCTTTCCACTTTTGTACTGAAATCCTCAATCTGGATAAGTTGGGAGAAATCTAGTGCACCCACATTTATTGGAGGCACATCTGTTTCAGGGTACATTCTTGCACCCCCAGGGAGAGGTCTGCTGTATTTTGTGGTCCCATCTGGTAGCGGATCACGGGTCTCTTCAGGTATGCCCTCAATTGCTTTTTTTGCTCTGAGAATCACAGCCCTCAAACCTTTCTCTGCGATCTCTGGTTTCTCTGCAGCGAGCACAAACGCATCTGTTGGTGAAAGTGCAAGTTTCTCACGGATTGCATTTATCTCCTCCAAGCTGATGCCATAACCAGGCAACTCATCAGAATGAAAGATGCCTCCAAGCCCGAATACCCTTGCATGCTGTGCTAGTTCATACCCAAGGCGATGCACATCCTCTCCTTTCCTTCCAAGCAAGCCCGCAAACCCCATCAGTTTTACGCACAGCACTTTCCCACCGCTGGCAATCGCCTTCTTAATCACATTGGAATTTGAATTTTTCAGAATTTCGCTCACATCATAAATTTCCTCGCACACAGAAGCCTTTCGCTCCCTCAATTTGCGAGCAACTTCTATCAATTTGAGCTGGCGCAACGCCTCATTTTTCACATATTCTGGAAGCATATTTAACTCCTGAACACCCTTTATTTCAACCCTTGCACCTCCAGCAATTGAAATATTGAGGTCCTCACGAATTGTGCCTATGCCCCTTTTCACTTTTTTTGTAGCACGAAGCAAAAGCCCTATATTTTCCGCAACTTCACGGGCTTGCTCTGGTGTATGAATATCTGGAGTGGTTGCGATTTCTATCAGAGGAATTCCGAGACGGTCAAGGCGGTATGTAATTTCTCTGCCAGCACTTTCAATTTTTCTTGCTGCATCCTCCTCAATGCATATTGTGGGAATCCCGATTTCCCCATGCTCTGTTTTCAGTTTTCCGGCTGTGGCAACAAGCGCAGTTCTCTGGAAGCCAGTAGTATTTGAACCATCAACAACTATTTTTCGCATCACATGAATTTCATCCACAATGTTTGCATTTACATATTTTGCTATGCTGAGCACCACACGAAGTGCCTCAGGGTTCATATTATGCGGGGGCTCCTCATCGCATTCCACAAGACACGAGCTTCCTCCAACTGTTTCATACCTAAAAATCAGATTTCGCTCTGAAGTTTCTCTTGCAGCCACATCAATTTCACCGCTCTCACCTGCAGAAGCCCTCAGCTTTCGCACAAAATTCCCGAGCACCTCATCTTTCAAAATTGAATCACAATTGCAGAAAAGTTTTTTTGTGTCTAGCTGCTGATGAATCTCAAGCCCTACCTTTAACCCTATGCCTTCCCACTCCATACCTATACCTCCCTCCTCTCAGTGATTTCACCCGCAATGTTCTGTTCCATCATTGCTCTAACCTCCTCAGAATTTTTAGCATGTGCAAGCACCCACATCAATTTCACATAAGCAGTTTCTGGCAACATATCCTTACCATCTATCACTCCTGCTTTCAGGAGTTCACGCCCTGTAGAATACACATTCATGTTCACTGTGCCAAACAGACACTGGGAAGTCATAACTACAAAACCACCATTCCGTATGTAATCTCTTATTACTGGTACAAATTTGGAATTCACATGTCCAAGCCCTGTGCCTGCAATCACCACTCCTTTTGTACCCTCAAAAAACATTCTGAATTTTCTTTCATGAATGCCTGGATAGAAGTAAAGTAAGCTCACATTTTCTTCCACCTTTGTATCAAATTTCAGAGTGGAGGGTTTTCTATAATCTCCTTTGATTTCCAGTCTTTCTCCTTCAATATACCCGATGGGATCAGTGTTCACACTTCTGAATGCATCCCTTCTGCTGGTGTGCATCTTTCGCACCTTTGTTCCCCTGTGAATTGCACACCTTGTATCTGAGGTGTTTTCATGCATCACAACACACACTTCCCCCATATCTGCCACCGCAGCAAGTTTTACTGCAGCGTAAAGGTTTAGATAGGCATCGCTTGAGGGACGGTCAGAGGAACGCTGGGCACCTACCAGCACCAAAGGACCTGGGAGTGACTGGAACATGAATGAAAGCATAGCAGCTGTATATCCCATTGTATCAGTGCCGTGTGTCACCACCACTCCCCTGGAATCCCTGAATTTCTCTGCAATACTTTCTGCCAGTTGTTGCCATGTTTTCACATCCATATCCTCGCTTAAAATACTGAAAAGGATTTCTGGCTGAATATTTGCAATGCTGAATAGTTCTGGAATTGCTGCCACAAGTTCACCTGGAGATTTTGCAGGATGCACTGCACCTGTGCGGTAGTCCACATAACTCGCTATTGTCCCTCCGGTTCCGAGCAAGGCAACAGATGGGTGCTGGGGTTTTTTTTCAACCACACTTTCCTTGCGTTCCCCCAATCCCCCTTTTGCCAGTAGCTCTAAACTCTTTATCTTTTCAATTGCAATTCCCACATTGTATCCATTTTTCAGCTTCAAAATTAACACATCTGGAATGCTGAATTCATGATGGGGCATAATTATGCCTGTAAACTCCCCATTGGAGGCAGTAATTTTCACTGTGTCCCCAACATCCAGGTTATTTGCTCTCAGAAACTCTTTGTAGTTCATGAACACGGAATAGATTTAGTGATAATGAATTTTTTCAATCAAACTTAGCAATATCGTCAATCAGGTCCGCATGTGTGAGGAGCATTCTCCTGCAGCAGTATCTTTTGAGCCCCAGGCTATCCAGCACATCACCGGGTTTTTCGCCGTTTTCCACCCTTTTTTTGAATACCTCATAGTAGGAGCCAATTACCTTGCCGCATGTGAAGCATCTTACTGGTATCATCATATTTTCTCACCTGTATGATTTCTGGCGTTTCTTTCTTGCACCTCTGCCGCCAGGTTTCTTCGGGAGTTTCCGTCTTGGGTCGCTTACAAGTAAGTTTCTGTCCGTTTTTTTAAACAGTTCTTCAAGTGCCTTGTCTCCAAGGAATTTGACAAGTCCTTTTGCGATTGCTGTTCTAACAGCAGATGCCTGTCCCATTATACCTCCACCCCTCACATCCACATCAATATCCACCTTAAGGGCTTTCTCTCTTGCAAGAATAAGGGGCTCCATCATTTTCAATCTCGCAAGTTCTGGTTGATAGATTTCAATAGGCACTTTATTCACCCTAACCCTCCCCTTTCCTTCGCGCACATGTGCCCTTGCAACCGCACTTTTTCTTTTTCCACTTGTTGTGATCACATTCATGAGATTACCTCCTTAAAACTTCGCACCCAGTTCTTTTGAGAGTTCACCCAAACTCATAAATTTGACCTTTCCTTCGCCTACAGCTTCAGGAACACTCACCTGTTTGTATGAGAGATACTCTGGGGGTACGCCTATAAACACCTTCAACCTTCTGTATGCCTCTCTCCCACGCTTTGATTTGGCATAAGGGAGCATCCCCCTTACAGTTCTGCGCAAAATTCTATCTGGCATTCTCGGGAAGAAAGGTCCCTTTCTCTTTCGCACATTTCCTGCAGCTCTCTTTTTCAGATAGTTCTCAATTATCTGGCGTCTGGAGCCAGTTATTATCGCTTTTTCCGCATTAAGGACTACCACTTCCTCCCCATCCAGTAGCAGTTTTGCTACTTCGGAGCATAACCTTCCCAGAATTTTCCCAGTGGCATCTATCACTATCACTTTCTCACCCCAGAATCCTCACATTGGTTCCCTTGGGATTTTCAGCCAGTAATTCTCTGAGTGAGAGCACTCTTCCACCAGCCTTTGTAACTTTTTCAATGGCACTTGCACTTGCTGCATACGCTGCTACAGTTACAGGTTTCTTTATTTCCCCAGCACCCAGTAGTTTTCCAGGCACAATTATTGTTTCATGGGGTGTTGCAAATCGCTCTATCTTGCTCACATTTACTTCTGCACGGTTTCTGTTGGAGCCCTCAAGACGAAATGCAACATCTCGCCAGATTGGTGCATCTGCTTCTCTGGATTTTTTCTTCAGGTCCAGGATCAGATTCACCAGTTCGGGGTTTGTTTTTTTATTTTTCATATCTGACTCCTCCGATGTTGTGCTTACACCTAAAATGGAAGGGTTAATAATGGTTGCGGTGCAGAGTATCCAATGAAAACTACAAACCCTTATATTTCCCCTCTTTTTTTCCTCCTCAATGGCTGATTTGCAATCAATTTTAATTGCTATTCTGGTGATAGGTGTTTACTCACTTGCTGTACTTGTACTCTGGAAATTGAAATACCTTGAAAAATACAATTTTGTACCCTGGGCAGGACCAATTCTGATGTGGAAGACCCAGCGAGGCAAGGCAGTACTGGACAAACTTGCAAAGCACAGAAGGTGCTGCGAATTATACGGAAATATAAGCATTGCGATTACAGTAATTTCAATGTTTTTCATTACTGGCTTGCTTTTGTGGTCAGTTTCAAAGGTTAGTTTGATTCCTAAGGAAAAGGCACCTTCGCCAGAACTCCTGCTTGGAATTCCAGGCATTAATCCAGTTATCCCTGTATTCTACGGAATTATAGCTCTCGTGATTGCAATTGTTTTTCATGAACTGGCACATGGCGTGCTTTCCAGGGCTGGAAATATTACAGTGAACTCCATGGGAATAATTTTTTTTATTTTTCCAATCGGAGCATTTGTAGAGCCAGATGAGGAACAGTTGCTGAAAACGGAGCGCATGAAACGGAGTAGGGTAGTTGCTGTAGGCCCAGCAACAAATATGTTCATAGCGCTGATTTCCCTTTTAATTTTTTCCTTGGTGTTTGCACCCTGCATCCAGCCAAAGGCAGAGGGAATTGGAATTGTAGGTGTGGAGAAGGACGCACCTGCAAGCCACACATCTCTCCAGCCGTATGACATCTTGCTTTCAATAAATGGCACAAGGGTGAAAGATTACTCGGAGTTTAAAAAGGCACTCAACTCCACCATGCCAGGCCAGACGGTGGAAATTGAGTTTTACTCAAAATCAAGTGGAAAGGTTTTGAAGGAAAATCTAACGCTGGGAAATAAGTATGACTACATTCCATCTGAAGAGAACAGAAACAAATCCTACATTGGAATTTCCATGCTTCCACTTGATCTCACTGGTTTTAAAAATGAACTTGAGAACCCGTTCCATGATGGAATTGGGAGTTTTCTTACATTTATCAGTTTACCATTTCTCGGGCTTTCTCCCATTGATGAACGCATAGGAAGTTTTTATACAATAAATGCACCCATAGAGCCTGGCTTGTTTTTTATCCTTTTCAACATTTTTTACTGGGTATTCTGGATAAATCTAATGGTGGCACTCACAAATGCCCTTCCTTCGCTCCCTCTTGATGCTGGCTACCTTGTAAGAGATGGAATTTTCATTTTGCTGAGCCGCACAAAAATGAAGGATGAGAAAAAGGAGAAGGTTGTGAAAAATGCAATGATTTGCATAGGGCTGGTTGTGTTATTCCTCATTCTTTTCCAAATTATCGGACCGAGAGTTTTCGGGGTGTAGTTCCATGGGCGTGCAGATTGATCAGGTAAGGTACACAAGGCGAAAAAACATTATGTTGAAGATTGATAGGGATGGAAGGTTGATTGTGCTGGCGCCATTGCACACTGGAAAAAGGGAGATCCATGAAGCGGTTAACAGGCATAGAAAATGGATTGAGAAAACAAGGGAGCGTGTGCTGGCAAGAAAGAGTGCAGAAAACAGGGTATATGAAGAAGGTACAAAGCTTTACTATGGAGGAATGGAGTATCCACTGATAGTTGTGGAAGGTGTGGATGAACCCTTAAAATTTGAAAATGGTTTTTTGCTTCGGAAGGACATGCTTCCATGTGCAAAGGAAGTGCTCAGGGAGTGGTATCTTTGCGAGGCGAAAATGAAACTCCCGGTGATTGCAAAACAAATTGCAAAGATGCACGGGCTCAAATTTAAAAAAGTAAGGGTGACAAGGGCAGAGCGGAGATGGGGGTCATGCTCAGATGAAAATAATATTTCTCTTTCTTACAGGCTAATTATGTTGCCGCAATCTGCAATGGAGTATGTGATTATCCATGAACTTGCACATCTGAAGGAAAAGAACCATTCAAAAAAATTCTGGGCACTTGTGGAGAAAATGATGCCTGATTATAAAATCCACAGAAAGTGGATCAGAGAGCACTCCCATATACTGAGAATTTGAACTCATTTTTTCCCAGAATGCAAAGCAAAGCATATATATCATGAGTGCAATTTAATATGAGAAATGAAAGGAAAAATAAAGGCTGTGATTGTGGTACTCCTCCTTCTGGCATTGACAACAGGGGTGATGAGCACACAGCATGCGTTGTTTCCGTCTCCTAGCGCAAATTCAGAGATTTCCGCTAAAACTTCCAGAATTCAGTTGATTGCAAGAGATATAGATGAGTTCGCATATAACACAACATCTCCCCATACTGAGTATCTGCTTAACAATTCATCTGGCACATTCCTGCTGAAACTTGGGAAATGGATGGGTGGCGCAAACCGTTCCTGGCTCTGCGCTTTTGGAATAGTAAATGTTGAGCCATATCCCATATATATCATGTCTGCAAGCGTCTCCGGAGATTTTGCGAACTGGCTCCGCATCTATGCACACGCAAATCCAAATCTACCTGCAGATAACTCTACATTCCGCCCAGGGATTGTGCAGGAGAAGGATGCAAATTTCACACTGCTCTGGAACGGTGATGGAAAAGGAAGGCAGAGCACAGCCCATACATACTGGAAACTTTCAAATGCCACTGGATATGTTGACACATACCTAGGTTATGATAATAACACATCATATGATGGGGGAGCGTGGCCCTATAACAATGCAACCTGGGATGGAAATAACAATCTGTGGATATATAACTCAACAACCCAGCATCTAATAAATGACACCGCACCCTATGGAATTGCGAATTTTGTGTGGATTGAGGTTGTGCTTATTGTGCCCACAGGTGTAGATACAAAAGATTACACATGCACAATAAAATTCAATCTGGAGAGTGAAACATGAGGAAGAAGGTGATTGTGAGCCTGTGTGTGATTATTCTTCTTACCACAACATGGATTTATCTTGATTCCAGTGCAAAACAGTATCTTTCCGCACCCCTAAATGCGAATACAAATATTACGAGGGCTGAGACTCCGAGAACAATGTTCATGCATAACAACACAACAGGCACCCCGCAGTTAATTACAAATGGAACATATGGAACAAGAGATCCCACATATTATGAGAGCATTCCCTCAGGCACAAACAAAACATGGGTTTCTGTGCCTCCAATTGATGAGGAAAGGTACATTGACAATATTTATGCGAGATTGTATCTTGAGCCTAGGCTTGAACTTGAGCGTCTGTTTAGTGCAGTTCCTGACACACGCGCACTCCAGCATGGAATTCTGAATTTCAGCGGTGATGCTGGGAGTTCAAAAATAAATGGCACTGCAGGGAGTGAGGCGGGTTTCAGTGTTGCAGTTGTGGATTTAAACAATGATGGCTATGATGATGTGGTGATAGGGGCACCATATAACTAAAGTGCAGATGGCACAGTTTCGGAATGCGGTGCAGTTTATGTGTTCCTTGGAAAGCCATTTTTTGATATCTGGAATGACACAATAAATGCTACCGTAAGTATTTACGGGGCATCTGCAGGTGAGCATTTCGGGTGGAGTGTAGCAAATGGAAGTGATTTGAATGGTGATGGGGTTTATGATTTGATTGTGGGTGCACCTGATAATTCTTCTGGTAGGGGAAGTGTTTATGTGTTTTATGGGACTACAACCTGGAACAAGGATTCCACAACTCAGTACACAATGCTTGCATGGAGGGATTGTAATGGGGTTTTTGTGGGAGAAAATGCTGGTGATAGATTTGGCTGGAGTGTTGCAGGATTAGGTAATTTTATCGGAAGCAGTGGAACCGCACTAAATGGAGATTTCTGTGCGGGTGCACCATATGCAGATTTTAATAATATATACGATTGTGGAAAGGGGTATGTGTTTCTGAGCGACAATGCAGGTGCATGGTCCCCATCAAGTCCAGTAAGTGCTTCAAATGCTAACTACATACTTTCTGGTGAACGGAGAATATGGGAGTACTTTGGCTGGAGTGTGGCTGGAGCTGGAGATATGGACAATGATGGGTTAAATGAGAGCTTGGTTGGTGCACCTGGCAGAAACCGTGCATATATTTTTGACAGTGATGGAAAAAATTTGAGTGTGGATTTTGAGAACAATGTGCTAGGCACTATAAGCGGGAGTTATTTAGATACTCAAGCCAGCGATGATATAAGAGAGAGCATTGCAGAGCGGAAAAGCAGTGTGTTAGTGTGGAATGATGATTTTGAGAGTGATAAGGGCTGGGCTGGTTATGGAGGCACAGGAGAATGGCAGCGGGGAACACCAACTGCAAAAAATCCTGACTCTAGTCTAGGACAGGACGGTGAACCCGACCCCAGCTCTGCGCACTCCGGCACAAAAATTTTAGGCACAGATATAGGAATTGCAAATGCTGATAACGGTGTCTCAAATGGTGATGGATTTTATGAGAACAATACAAATTATGCAAATATAACATCTCCTCCAATCTCCACATTGGGATATACAGGGACTGTCCTCAGATTCTGGAAATGGCTAAATGTTGATGGAGCTGGCCGTGATGTGGCTTTGGTGTGGGTGAGCAATGATGGGAGCACATGGACGGAGGTTTTTACAAGCAATCAAACTTGCTATTGTGATAAAAACTGGGGCTGGATTCAGCTTGTATTTAATATTTCTGCAGTTGCAGATAACCAGGCAAAGGTGTACATAAGATTCGGAATCAAATCTGATGCTTCATATAAATACTCTGGTTGGAATATTGATGATGTGGAAATTCTTGCAGGTGCAACCGTATCACTGTACACCTACGCAAGTGGTGGCGGTATAGATAAGTGGATTAATAGAAGTGCTAATGCTGGCACGACTGTACCTGCTACACTTGTAGCACCCAACGAGGCGGCATATACAAACTATGGATATGTTGCTGCCTCTGAGAACACGGTGGGAAGTTTGACAATCACCACAAATTACTATGGACTCTGGAGATTTAATTTTCGTGTGAGTAATAATATAGAGGATATAGCGGGCATATATTTCGGGCTTGAGGGCACATCTGGTGAAAGCAGCGGCAAAGTGGATCCACTTGTGGTTCGGGTCTGGAATTACACAGCAGGAAGATGGGATGATTTGGTGCCTTGGCTTGGTTGGTATTTCAGAGCTGGCGCACCGGGAGATGGTGCTACAGGAAATACCAACTCATATGGCATAAACACAACAATACTTTCAGGTTTTGCAAATTATTTCAATTCAAGCAAGGACATACACTTTCGCACATATGCGCAGGTGAGGGCGAAGGGCGGTGGTATATGGATTGATTATGTGGAACTCAAGGTACTGGCAAGAGCAAGTTATGGGCTTGAGCATATGTGGAGAATTCCTGCACAGATGCTAGCAAACAAACTCTATGTGGAGGGCTATACAACTGGGGAAGGTTTTGCTCTCTATTACTCATTTAATGGCTCCGCTTCTGTGAATACATGGAACTATCTTGGCACGCTCTCATCCACCACAGAAACAATAATGAGTTTTGTGTTCAATTGCGTTGTGCTTGATAATATCTGGCTCGGTGTTTTTGATACTGCAAGGAATAGTGTGGACACAACACAGGACACGCTCTACATTGATGCAATCTGGATAACAGGGATTCCCTATTCAATACTGATTGGGGACAAGGATACAAGCTTTGGATTCAGCGCAAGCAAGGCGTGGGATATGAATGGTGATAATTATGCGGATGTGCTTTTAGGTGCTCCTGGTTGTGGCGGACCCCCAGTATTTTTAGGCACAAACCTCACAGTTGATGGTGAATTGCATGGAAATGGCACGGTAACCAATGACTACACGAAATTACAGCAGAGTGATGACCAGTATGAGAGTATAACGGAAGTGAAAGATTTTATCCAAATCTGGTACGATGATTTTGAGAGTGATAAGGGCTGGACAGGTTATGGAGGAGCGGGAGAATGGCAGCGAGGCACTCCAAATAATGCACCTGCAGTACCTTCTTATGGTTATGGTAGGGCAGACCCTTCTTCAGCACATTCTGGCACTAAACTTCTTGGAAATGATATTGGAGTTGCAAATACAGATAATGGCACTTCAAATGGCGATGGGCTCTATAGCAACTCA
>JBMFNP010000026.1:0-23088 GCA_049970095.1 Thermoplasmata archaeon
TGATATCTCCATGCTCCCGCACAAACTTCTCGCCATTTTGTTTAAGCGATTTACGCATAGCATCATTGTTATGGAGGTTTCTCAACACGCTGGAAAGATGTTCTACATTTCCAGCTTCAAAAAGCAATCCGTTTTCTCCATCTTTCAGGAATTCCTTGATTCCACCAGCATTTGAACCCACAGCCACTGCACCACATGCCATCGCTTCTATGAGAATAATTCCAAATGTGTCTGCAAATGAGGGAAGCACAACCACATCTGACGCCCTCAACAGTGCACCTTTCTTTTCCTCAGGAACAAAACCAAGAATTTTCACATTCTCAAGTTTCTTCAATTTCACATATTCCTTTACATTCTTTTCTTCTGGGCCTGTACCTCCTACCAGAAACACCATATCTCTATTTCTTTCAGCACAACCCAGAAATGTGTAAATCCCCTTATCTTTTGTTATTCTGCTTAAAAAGGTAACAGTAAATTTACCTTCAATTCCGAGTTCCCTTCGCATATCAAACCTATCAATGTTTTTTAGTGTATCTTCAAGGTCAGGCAATGTCCAAACTACACGAATTTTTACCCTGAAAGGTTTTATTGCAGAGGAATATATGAAATCTTTAACCACATTGGAGGGAACTGTAAGTGCATTACATCGCCAATAAACTCCAAGTGCATACCTCCATCCCATAGCTACAAAGCCCCTGTTTGCAAATATGCTTTTGATGCTTCTGGACATCTCCTTTATGTTTGTGTGGAAACTTCCTACCACAGGCACACGGAGGGCACGGGCGACAAACAGTCCTGCAGAACCCACAGCAAAAGGTGTATGGAGATGTACAACATCTGGCCTGAATTTTCTGAGAAGGTAGTAACTGCTGAAATAGGGACACACTGCGAATTTGTACTGGCGGTAAAAAGGTACTGTGAGAGAGACAAAAGAATGAACATTTTTCTCTCTACTTTTTGTTGCAGTAAAAACCACCACATCATGTCCCATTCTTTCAAGTTGTTTTTTCAGTGCATGGACATAGGCTGCAACACCATCAGTAGTGGGGGGATAGGTCTCTGTGAACATTGCAATACGCAATCAGATCACCAACTTCTTCAGTTTTTTAAGTAACTCTGGTGGATCTGCTGCAATCAACCGAATCATGGGCTCCTTACCTACATCTCCAAGGTCGTATATCATGTCTGGTACTGTACCAACACTTCTAATAGCCAATTCTGTGCCCCACTCCATGGTACTATCCTTAACATTCTCTTTTTCTTCTTTTCTTGAAAAGGTACCTACCACAAATCCAAGCCGTTTTGCCTTCTCTACAGTTTCTGGTGCATATCTCAAATTCATTGCTGAGCGTTTCTCAGGATCAAATTTCATTACTGTAAGGATTATTCTGGGTATGTGGTCCCCAGCACCGAATTTCACCTTCTCTATTACTTTTGGCCCCTCTGTTGAGCGCACAATTCTTCCGTCTATTGCGCACACATCATTTTTTGAACTTGCGTCTGGGAGTGCAAATCCAATATTGGTGCCCACCTCTGGTATATAATCGTTTTTGAGGGTCTTCAGAAATTCTGGCAGGTTTTCTACCAATGTGATATATGTGTTCCATTTTTCCAAGTTGCGTCGGGCTGACCAGAAAGGATTCACACGGTATTTTTTCCCAAGAAATTGTGGGGTATTCAAACAATCAGCAAGAAGGTACTTACTCTTTTTCACAGCAGCAACAAGGTCAAGATGCTGGGCAAGAAATCCTGCAATCAAACTTGAAAGAATGCACCCTGTGCCCCTGAAAGGCAAAGCCACAAGTTCACCAGGGAACACATGGATTTCGCCCTTGGACACAAGGTAATCTGTGGCATCTATATGTCCACCTTTGAGGAGTACATTGCACCCGAGTTTTTTGTGCAGTTCAAAGGATGCAATTTTTGCATCATCTGGTGTTTTGATTTTTGCACCAAGTAAGATTTCTGCTTCTGGCACATTCGGGGTTATAAGTGTTGCTCTGGGTGCAATACTTCTCATGAATGTTTCTACATATGCATCCTCTGCAAAATACTGTCCAGATGTGGCTACAAACACAGGGTCAGCAACCATGGGAATTTGTGGGGGTAACATTGAGGATACAATTTCACCGATTTCTTTCCTTCCTATCATTCCAAGTTTTATTGCTGATGGATTTTCTGTTAGAGCGTGCTTTATACTGTTTTCAATCACTCTTGAGGCAACAGGTATAACATCAACAACAAACTCCTGGGTTTCAATTGCGTAATTTACTATTACAGGGAGTGGATGCAGTCCAAGGAAAGAAATTGCATTCACATCTGCAGTGATTCCTGAGATGCCAGATGTATCCAGCGAAGAGATGCAGAGCACGGTTGTGGTTTTTTCCATGATATTTCGGAATTTGTGTGGGAATAAATTACTTTCCATCGGGGGGAGGGTTTCACCCTCCCCCTACGGTACCCTCACGGGGTTAACACCCTACGGTACCTGTGTTACGAGGGGCTTCGCCCCTTACGATAACCCCCAGAGGGGGGTGCCTTCGGCACCCCCAAAATGCTCATTCAGTAGACGGGGGCTCCGCCCATTACGGTCGGGGTTACACCCTACCGTACCCCACAAATGGAGTGTTCATGACACCCCAGGATTTTCCTTGTTATGGGCAAATCAGAATGCCTTACAAAATCGGCTTTCCTGCACCCACAACCCGCAGTCCCTTAGCATTTAGGTCAACCACTAAAATCTTATCAGTCTTGGCTATACCCACAGGTTTTTGAAGTTCTAGCTCTCCTGAAAAATTCTGTCCCTCTCTACTGATTTCGGTGATTTTTGCAGGAAAGATTCCCATGCGCAGGTAAATGTGGACAACACTTCCAGGCTCTAAATTTCCTCTGTAATACCTTTCAATTTCACCCTCAATTCTCAATTGATTCCTCACATCAAGTGTATCCTCTGGTGCCAACACAAAA
This sequence comes from Thermoplasmata archaeon, assembly GCA_049970095.1. Classification (GTDB taxonomy): domain Archaea; phylum Thermoplasmatota; class Thermoplasmata; order Lutacidiplasmatales; family SKW197; genus SKW197. The sequence continues at coordinate 2,968 of JBMFNP010000026.1, forward strand.
CCCCTCTCAAGTTCATCTGCGTCAATTCCTTTAAGTGCAAGTCCCACTCTTTCGCCATTTACCGCTTCTTCTACATCCACATCATGCACATGTATTGACCTTACCTCTACAACTTTTTCAGTAGGATATACCCGAAGCTTATCATGTTTTCTCACAGTACCCCTTGCCACCCCAAGGATGACTGTACCCACACCCTTCACATTGAAATAATGGTCTATAGGAATACATGGAAAACCAAATTTTGATACTGGCTCAAGATGCGAGAATGTTTCAAGAAGTGATGGCACATTCTTTTCCACAATTTTATAGTTTGCCAATACGGTGCCGCTAGCAACCTTTTTCCAATTTTCCTCCTGAATATAATTGTCTAGAATCACAAAGCCAGATGAATCTGCAAATCTCTGGATTGTAACAATTTCTTCGCCAAGAAAACTTGAGAGTTCATTTACAACAATCAACACAGTATCACACATGTCCAGCACATAGAGGAGGGATTGCAGCTTTTCTGGATATTTCTCAGGATATGCTAGGGTCAGGTGTTTTCCACAGGTGGTGTAGTTGTACATCTGGATATCACTCGTCGTCCCTTTTTTCCCAATCTTACATGCAAGTTCCTTATCATTCAGTACAGCGATTGTAATACCTGGCATAAAAAAGCAAAAACAGTATTTATATTTAAAATTTGGTTCTGGGAAAGCAATTTAGTTGAAACGCAATGTGCACCTACAATCCATAAGATATATATTAAAGATGTGCATATGGAAAATCATAGGTGATTGCTTGGACAGAATCAAGACCTTTGTCGAGGGTCTGGATGAGGACCTGAATGGAGGCATTCCAAAAGGGCATATCATACTTGTCACAGGAACGCCAGGAACAATGAAATCCTCTATCGTACTGAACATAATGTACCAGAACGCAAGTGTGAATAACATGAAATCCCTTTATATCTCGGTGGAGGAGAGCAAGGAGAGTTTGCTGGAAACGATGAGAGGCTTGGGGATGAGCCCTGTGGATGAAAAGAAGTTATTTATTGTTGATGTGGCTAAACTACGCCTTGAGCACCAGGAAGCAGATGAGGCACGGGACTGGCTTAAGATTCTCAAGGAATATATATTTAGACGGGTGAGAGACGAGCACTTTGAGATTATAGCGATTGATTCTCTGACTGCCCTATATTCACTTGTTGCCTTCACAAATCCTAGAAACGAACTCTTTCATTTTTTCGGTTTTCTAAGAGAACTGGGTGTGACAGTTCTTCTTATATGCGAGGCAGTGAGTGAAGAAAGTGCATTTGGGCTCTATAGAGAAGACTATCTGGCAGATGGTATCATTCAGATGAAATTCACATCGCTGGGAGAAAGTGATGTTTCACTTAGAATTAGAATCGTCAAAATGAGACATACGAAGGTGCATCATGGGTATAAAGCCCTGATTTTTAGGGACGGCAAATTTGTCACCACGCCGATAATCACCGAATAAATTTGGGTTTCCGAGTTACACAGTTCATAATTGCCAGAAAAAGAACTCCCAAAACAATTGCAGAGCATGCAGTCATAAATTCCATTCCAGATGTTGTTTTCACTGCTTCCTCTTTTTGCAGTTGGATCCATATTGTTGTGTTGTTCCCAGAGGTTACACTCACAGTTTCCCTTGCATCCTTATATCCAGGGGAAGAGACCAGCAGATTGTAAACTCCTTCTTTGAGTGAGAGTATCTGAAATTCTCCCATTGAACCCGTCACTATGGAAATCTCAGTGCCTTCAACAACCACACTTGCTCCTGGTACTGGCAAACCTGAGGTATCAACCACATACCCAGTAATATTTCCTGGTGGAGGAATATATAAATCTAGTTCCACGGTGCCAACACTCGTGTTCTCATCAGAAATTACAATTACTTCATAGAGCTCAAGGGTAACATAACCCTGTTTTGCAAAAGTCACTCGGTATTTTCCTTCGGGTATTCCACCAATGTAAAAATCGCCATTTTCATCCGTCAGAACACTCTTAACCTTTCTTGTTCCATTGTACACACTTACATCAACCCCGCTTAACTGGTTTCCGTTCTTCTCCTTAACGCTTCCAGTTATTCCACCAGCACCACTGCTGAGAAAGAAATAGAGATTTACCTCCTTCTTCTCCTCAGTATTAACAGCGATGTCGCTCTGTACCGTGCTCCCATATTTATAGTGTCTGGCAGTTGCCACATAAATTCCGCCACTGATTCCAGTCATAATGTGAAAGTATCCCTCTGCATCTGTAATTGAAAGTGCACTTGTACCAGTAAAAAAATTCTTTGTAAACTCAAGATATACATCCTCTAACGGCTCAGTGTTTTTTCTGTAGTACACATGTCCGTATAACTCAGCACTTTTATTCAGGGAAACAGAATACCAGTTGGTCTTACCTTGCTCCACACTCACCAGGTTTTCAAAAAATCTGTCCTCGCATCCAGGGGCATTTCTGACAAACAAACTGTATGTTCCTTCAGGGAGATTCTGCCAGTTTTCTCCGAAAATAAAGGTCCCATTGGGTCCCGAGGAACTGCTCTCATATATCTGATAGGAATCACCTGTTTTCATAACAAGAAATCCCATTGCATTTGGAATTCGGTTACCCGCTGAGTCAGTAATATTGATGATGCATTTTCCTGCCTCTGCAAGTGTGAAGTTAAAAAATTCCACATTAAAATCTGTCGTGAGGTCGACGGTTCTGCTGGTTTTCACATAGCCGGGTGCGCATGCTTCTAAACGGTATGTCGCTGCATGTAGGTTGGTATCCAGTTTGTAATAACCATTCTGCGATGTGTATATTTTTTCAATGCTTTCGCCATTCTGTTCAAAGATTTCTACACTTCCAAACAGATTATTTCCTGCAGCATCTTTGATGTAACCAGAGACGGAACGGGATTTAGAGAGATTAAAGTCAATCCATGTAATGTTTCCCTGCTGGAGTACAATTGTATTTTCCTCAAAAATATGATGTGCACATTCCACACGAATTGTATAGGTGCCGCTGGTGAGCACTGGTGAAGAAACTGTAAAAGTGCCGAGAGTGCTTGTACCATATGCAAACTTTCCATTATCTCCGGTGAGCATCACCACTGCGTTATCCACACCACCACTATCATCTGTAATGTTTCCTTTCACAACAGCGGCCTTATCTAAAATGAAATCCACATTTTCAACAGTAGCACCATTCATAGCGATGGAGACATTTCGCCTTTCGCTGTTGAGCCACGAACCTTCTGGATCTGTAGGAGGAAACACCTGGACTTTATAGTTCCCTGCAACAAGTTCTGTATCCAGCACATACCTTCCGCTTTGATCTGTAATATTAGTGCACACAATGTTATCCTGCAAATCTGTAGCATAAACTACAGCCCCTGAAACAGTTTCTCCGCCTGCGCCTCGCACTATACCAGAAATTCTTGCTGAGCGTTCAAGCAAAATGGTTACAAATGTGTCCTCACCTTTCTTTATTGTTAGATTTTCGGCGAAATGTGCGGAGAGGAATCCTGTAGCACTGGCTATGATTTCATAACCCTCTCCTGGATACATCTGTGTATCAAAATCTGTAGATGTGAATCTGAAGGCACCCGTAGCATCAGAGCATGTATAAATTTCAACATTGTATTTCGGATTTGAAAGTTTCAAACTTGCATTGTTTATAGGAGCGCCCATTTTATCAGTTATTTTGCCAATAATTGCAGCTGAACGGTTAAGCACTAATTCATACTGTGCTCCTGGTGTGCAGTCATGCTTGCTCTTATGATAATAGCCATTTGCATAGACTCTGAGAAAGAACATTTTGCTTTCTTCAACATTGAACTGAAAAAAACCGTTTGCATCTGTGTGCGTCTCTATCTCTGTCCCAGAAAGATAATCCTTTGCAACCACAACTGCACCGTTTATTCCATTTCCATATACATCAAGCACATGACCAGAGAGTGATGTTGATTTCACATTTACTATTTGGGTATCTGCAGAGAGAGGTAAAAGAAATAGAGCCATCTGGGAAAAAACTATAATCCAGAAGACACTGAAGGCTGCACACTTCATCTTTCTTCCTCCTTCAGAATATGCTGCACCTTCCTTGTCAAACGCTCCAGTTTTTTCCTTGCACCAATCTGCTCATATATTCCCTTCAGCGTTTCATAAAGGCGGAGGGCTTCCACACGTTCGTTCATTTTCAAACTTAAGCTAAGAAATGATTCGTGAACTTCAATAATCTTCATTAGGTTTCCCACCTCCTTTGCAATTTTGTAACTGCGTTCCAGATTGTTTTTTGCTTTCTGAAAATCGTTCATTTCCATGTAAATGTAACCGAGCACCATGTACGCTCTGGATTCCTCAATACTCGTCTTCAATTCCTTTGTGATTGCAAGTGCATCCTCAGCATATTCCATCCCTTTTTCATAGAAGGTAAGGGCACCGTAGGTATGGGCAATTCCGATTTTCGCAGAAGCCACTTCTTTTCTGGCACCAATTCTCTGGGCAAGATCAAGTGCCTTTTCAAATACAACCAGTGCCTCATCATAGCTCTCCTTCTCCAGATAAACCCAGCCCATGTTATCATATGCCATTACTTCTGTAATCTGGTCCTTCTGGCTTTCAGCATATCGAAGGCACTGAGTATAATATTCAAGGGCGGTATCGTACTCGCCGAGGTAATGGTGGATTATACCAATATTCATTCTGCTTATTGCGATTCCATTTTCATCACCCACGCGCTGATATGCATCCACGGAATTTTCATAGTGGGCAAGGGATTTCACGAGGTCTCCCTTCTCACTCCATAGCACGCCGAGGTTATTCTGGGCAATGGCAACGCCCCATAAGTCGCCAGTTTTCTCAGCAAACCTTCCGTACTCTTCAAAACATCTGAGGGCTTCTTCGTAATTTCCACGCTCAAGGTGAATTATGCCTAGATTGTTCACCGCAGCCATAAGTCCCCTCTCATCTCTGATTTCGCGGCGAATAATCACCGACTTTTCAATATTTTCAATTGCCTCGTCATAATTTCCCTTGCGGTAGTAAGCCAGTGCTAAATCCATGTATCCATCACCCTGCAACTTGAGATCGTTGATTTTTCTCGCAAGTTCTATCTGGTGCTCTGCATACTCTATCGCATAATCCAGTTTGCCCTTCTCCCTGTAAACTTCGGAAATTCCCTTGAAGATTCTTGCCCGAAGTGCTTCATTCTCGCCAACCCTTGCGATTGCATCCTCAAACCTGAACAGAGATTCTTCATATGCCCCTATTCTGAAATACGCCTCTCCCATTTTAACAGTGGTCTCAACCAGAAGGTTATTGTCTTCTTTTTCAAGCGCAATTTCCTCAATTTTCTGGAGGTATGTAATTGTGTCCATGTGTCTTCCAGCGAGAAATGAAATTTCCGCTGCTTTCTTCAGAACTTCCAGTTTATTTTCAATTTCTCTATCTCCAAGTTTCTCAATTGATTTCATTGCAATGTCCAGAAAATAAAGGGCTTCCTCAGCGGCGTAGAGTTTTGCAAAATTTTCTCCAGCTTCCGCTGCATATTTGTAGGCTTCATCATAAATACCTGCAAGGTAGTAGTGGATTGCAACCTCGCCCGTATTTCGCATGTTTTTCTGTCTGGCCAGTGCTGCAGCCACCTTTGCATGCATCTGTTTCCGCCTTACACTATTCATCGAAGAATATATCACTTCGCGCATCAGATTGTGTCTGAAACTGAAAATTTCTTCGTAACCCTTCTCTATGAGAATTCCATCCGCCATTAGTTCTTCCAGTACTTCTAGCAACTTTTCTTCTTCCATTTCACTTAAATTCTGGATTATGCTAAAGTGAAATTCTCTTCCGAAGACACTTGCAAGTGTGAGAATTTTCTTCTTTTCTGAGGAGAGCCTATCTATCTTTCTGGTGATTATATATTTCACAGTTTGCGGAATTTCAGTTTCTTCATCAAGGTCAAAGCCCTTCTGTAGAATCTGGTCACCATATGACTTCACAATTTCTTCAATAAAAAGGGGATTGCCATCAGTTTTTTCGAATATTTTTTTTGCAATATCTTTTTTCGGCTCTTTTTCAATCATTATTTTGATAAAATTATGCACATCCTCAAGTGAAAGAGGTTTTAGTTCGATTATATCCACAATACGCTCAATGTTCATCTGCCTGATTTCAGGTAATAATCTGCTTGTTTTCCTCTCCTTTGCCTCCTCTGTGTTGTAGGAGCAGCATATCAGCACAGGAATGTTAATTATATTTCTTGCAAGGTAATGCAGGAGGGTAATAGATGAGGGGTCAAACCACTGGATGTCATCAAACAGCAAAACAATGGCATTTTTCATCGAACGCATCTTGATAATTCTGAAAATCAATTCCCTCAGTCTCCTGCTTTCCATTGTATAGTCCATCTCTCCAGTAGATGGAGGTTTGGGCTGCTCACCCAGAAGTAGGCTAATTGCGGGTGGTGCATTTGCCTGCAGTTCTTCAATTAACTGGCGATTTTTTTGAATGAGAGAAATGTAAGGATGATATGGCATTGCGTTTTCATCAATTCCACTTCCCCAGTAAACCTCTATGTTCTCTGCAAGGCATCTATCCCGCAGTTCTTCCAGAAGGCGTGTTTTTCCAATTCCAGTTTCTCCTGAGAAAATTATTGTTCTGCCCTTTCCATTCTTTGCGTTCTTCAGTGCATCTATGAGAATTTCCATTTCCTTTTCGCGGTTAATCAGTATTGTGCCCAAGTTATCCCTCACTATAAAACAAACTCTACTACTTAATAGATTTTGCGGGGAATGGATATTCCTCAAAACCCGTGATGTTTAAATATTAGGAAAGTATTTCCTAATTATAATTATTAATTAAGGATGGGATGTAAAATGAAATGCATATTTTGTAATAATGAAGAAATAGTGAAAGCAGGCAAGCGTTATAATAAGTATGGAACCAAACAGATTTACAAGTGCAAAAAATGTGAACGAAGATTTGTGGAGGATGATGGATTTAAGAATATGACCTATCCAAAAGAATTAGTAGCAAAAGTTCTTCACTTACGCGTAGAGGGTATGTCTCTAAGCAAAGTGAGAGAATACATCTGGCAACATGAGGGATACCGTCTTTATGATGGCACAATCCTCTACTGGGAGAAGAAGTATTCGCAACTACTCTCTAAATTTGAAAGAAAACTAAAACCAAAGGTAAAAGGAAGGATCCATACGGATGAAGTTCATATTAAAGTGAAGGGTGAGTGTTATTACTCGATTAATTCTAGACAGTAAAACAAAATATAATTTTGCCACTACATTTACAGAACATAGAACTAAAGACAAATGTAGAGAACATTTTAAGAAGCTACACGAAAAAATAGGCGAGCAAGTTAGAGATAAATGAGAGAAAGAGAGGCATAAGCCATATAAGAAACGAAAACTGATAACATTTGTATCTGACAAGTTTGAAGGTTTCAGGATAGGCTTTAATTATTATTTCTATAGATTTGCGAAATTAGTTCATGGAGTTCCGATTGCGTGTAGAAAATATGGACTAGAACATAACAACAATGCTATTGAAAGACATAATGAAGATTTCAAACAAAGATACAAAGTGATGCGAGGTTTTAAAAATCCAGAATCAGGTGAATCTTTTACAGAGCTGAGAAGAATTGTTTACAACTTTGTGAGAACTCATCAAGGCATCGGTAAGACACCGGCAGAAGCCGCTGACTTAAGTGTTGGTTTGGGCAGAAACAAATTACTATCGCTTATATTTTTTTTATCTTTTAGCTTACATTTCTTCCTTGCCTATTATGTGTGCTATAAAAGCAGTTTGAAAGAGTGAAAAACAACTTATGACTTACATTTTGAGGAATATCAGTTTGCCGCAAATATGATAATAGCAAATCTTTATGCTCCCAAGGAGAAATGGGTAAATGGGGATAGAATGTGAAATCTATAATCTACACTCTGCTAACCCCTTTGACAGAACCCAGCTATCTGGCATTTTTTGCATTCAGGTTTCTGGGGTCTGCATACTGCCTTACCATGCTCCACAAAAAGATAATTGATTTTTTTCCACAGATGCCTTGGTATTATGCGCTTAAGTGCCTCCTCTGTTTCCTCCCGCCTTAATGTTTTCACCACGCCAAGACGGTTTGATATTCTGTGCACATGTGTATCTACCGGTAGTGCATCTCTACCATAACCAAATACCAGCACGCAGTTAGCAGTTTTCCTTCCCACACCTGGTAATTCTAGCAGTGCTTCCATATTATCTGGAACTTTTCCACCATACTGGTTCAGCAGAATTTGCGCCAATTTCACAAGCGTTCTTGCTTTTGTATTGTAGAACCCCACGGGCTTGATCACCTCAGCAATCTCTTCAGGGCTTGCGCGTGCAATTGCATGCACATCTGGGAATTTCTCAAACAACAACGCAGCCCTTGGATATGTAATCTCGTCCTTTGTTCTCTGTGATAAAATGGTGGAAACCAGAACCCTGAAAGGCTCATTATAATGCCCCGCATTTCCATAAACGCTTTCAAGTATATCCACGAGCTTTTCCCAGTCAATGCCTGCGTTTTCAGGGACCTTTTCGTATTTCCGATTTTCAAAGAAAGCGATGGCATCGCCTGCAAGATAAACCGAGCCGCAGATGCAGTAAACTCCATTTCCACTGCCAATCTTTTTGAAGGCTTCCTCCCTTTCCATAATCTCTACATGCCTGAAATATTTTTTTGCAATTTCTGCAAGTTTTTCTGGTTTTTCAGCTCTCGGAGAATCTGGCTGTGTGATTATGATATCCTTCCCTATTCTAGAAAGTTCGCACAGAATCCTATGTTTTTTCTTGTCTCTGAATACCCCGAACACAAATTTTACCTCGCTGTAATCTTCTGCCAGTGAATCAACAAGTGCCCTTGCACTTGCAGGTGTGTGTGCGCAATCTACAATTATGTCTGGATTTCTGTGTATGTGTTCATACCTTCCCCGCCATATTACGGTTTTCAACCCTTCTCTCATCGCTCTTTCAGAAATTCTAGAAGGTAAATTCTTAGCACAGAGGAGCGCAAGTGCAGCGTTCTCAAACTGAAATGTGCCTGGCAGTGCAAATTCTACATCCCTAATTTCCCAGTTATCATACGCAAGCGTGAATTTTCTTTTATCTGTTTTCACAAGGTTTGCATCTGCTAAAGCCACAACCCTTGAGTTCTTCAAATCAGCAATATTGCGAATAATTCTCAGGGCTTTACCCTTTGTACCCGTAACCACAGGTATTCCTTCCTTTATGATTCCTGCTTTCTCAAATGCAATCTTCTCTATCGTTTTTCCAAGCACATTTGTGTGTTCCAGCTCTACATTTGTGATCACTGCACACTCTGGTAAAATCACATTGGTAGCATCCAGTCTTCCACCAAGTCCCACTTCCACAACTGCATAATCCACACCCATATCTGCAAAGTATTTGAATGCCATCGCAGTAGTGAATTCAAAAAAAGTTACCTGCTTTGTCTTATCCACCTTAACAATTTCATCCACAAATTCTTTGATTTGTAAATAGTAGGAAACTACTTTTTCCTTAGGAATCTGTTCGCTTCCCACAACAATTCTTTCAGTGAATTCAACAAGATGCGGGGAGGTATAGAGCCCTGCCTTAAAACCTTCAGCCCTGAGAATTGAATGCAAAAATGCACATACGGAGCCCTTCCCTTTACTCCCGCTCACATGGACAGATCTAAATTTTCGCTCGGGATTGCCGAGGGCATCTAACAAGCACTGAATATTTGCAAGATTGAGTTTTGTGCCAAATCTGGTAAGTGAATAAAGCTGGTTTAAAACCTCATCATAGTTCATCATTTCACTTGGATTTTATTTCAAGAAGGAGGGTGCGGATTGCTTCTATGCTGGTTTTAATCGCCTCAACATCTTTTTCAATCTTCTCAACTTTCCTCGCAAGTTCCATCTGGGTTCTTATCAGATTTTCCATTCTGTTCTGGGTTTCAACAGAGGTTATGTCAATATGTTTGTTCACACCTTTTAGCATCATATCAATCTTTTCCTCAAAACCTTTCAGTTCCTTGATTTCAGCACCAATTTTTTCAATAATTGGTTGTAAGCTTTCTATTGACCCAGAGGTAGCGGAGGATTGTGCACTTCCTCCACCCTCACTTGTTATCGCATCCGCAATTTCGTTCAGTTTTCGCATGTTTTCGCTTATAAGCAATCTCACCTGTGTAGCAACCTTGAATGTATCTCCCACATCCCTTGCCAGTGCCTGTGTTAAATTTTTTGTTTCAAGTGCCTGGGCGTTTATTGCTTCTGCGGTTTTCCCAATACTCTCATTTATTGATTTGCTGAGCCCAGCATTTACCTTCTCAAAACTCGCTTCAATCATACCAGCAATTTTTTCAAAATTTTTTGCCTCAATTTCCCCAATTTCTGTCTTAATTTTCGGCACCAAATTAGTGGTAATTTCTGTGCGCACATTCTCCAACTTTGTACCCAGATCTTTATAAACACTGTTTGTTGTGGTAAGAATGTGAGATAGTCCTTCATTCGTTTCCTGCTGCTGTGCTTCCATTGCTTTCAGAAAGAGGTGAAGCATCCAGTGCTCTCTCCCTTTTACATGCGAAAGAATTCCTTTATCAATTCTATCCCTTGCCTCTCTATCATTTGCCAGGTCTGTAATTGCCTTCACTACTTCCATTCTTATTGTGCTCTTTTTTTCCCACATATCATTTCACCATTTTTCTTTGAGGGTCATATTACATCGTCCACTTCACGCTCAATCAAATTGAACTGTGAGGGTTCCATTGTTGCTGGATTGATTGGAAGGATGAGCATTGCATTGTTGATTGCAATCTGGTCTTTCAGCGACTGGATAAGCCTTAGAACTGTGATAAAATTGTTGTTTGTAATAAGATATTCTATGCCATCCAGGAAAATTACAGAATCCTTGTTTTTTGAAAGGAACTGTTCAAGCATCAAGCTCAATTTTTCAAGGTCCTTAGGCCTCACTGCATTTTCCTTTCCTACATTTGAAAGCCAGATTATTGGTACATCTGTGAGTTCATATTTCTGTTTGATTTTCTCTGGATAGTCCCTTGTAACACATATAACCTTCGCACTGGTTTTGTTAATGTAGTCCTTGAGATACTTATATGCCCTCTCTGCCCTCTCGCATTTGATTATGTACGCATAGCCCTGACGCAAATCTACTGTTTTTTCTTCCACTGCCACACCACCTGCAATGGTTTTTGCTTCCATCTGCACTTTTGCATCCTCCTGTGGCTGGGGGGGTTGCACTACTATCGGAGGTGCTTGCGGTGCTGCTGCAGAAGTTGCAGGAATTGCAGGCTTCACACCAAATTCCTGAAGGCTAGATAGTATTCTTTTTGCAAGAATCTCACCGATTACAGGCATCCTGGCAAGATCCTCGGGTTTTGCGGCTGCAAGCATCTCAACTGTGTGGTAGCCTGCATCAAACAGCGCTCTTGCCTTTGAAGGTCCTAACCCAGGTATTGTGTATTTTGTCATCATCAGCCGCACAAAATTCTCCTTTTCTCTCTCAAGAGATTCCCTGGGTGTCGGTGCTTGCGTCGGTGAAGATACAGATTCCTGGCTTACCTGTGCTGGAGGCACCTCTTTTGCTTCCACAATCCTTTCAGCTGCCTTTACACCTTCTTTCGTGGGTGCGGATGGGATTGGGGGTGCTTCTGCCTGCTGTTTCTGGGTTGCAAAGTATGCCACTATTTTTTTCGCAAAGGTTTTTCCTATCCCAGGAATATTCTGCAAATCCTCAACACGCGCTGCCTTCAACTTCTCTATAGTTGTAAATCCTGCATTGAATAGGATTTTTCCGCGTTCTGGTGTCATACCAGGAATGGAAATGAACTTGCTCAGTGTACTTTTGAAATATAACGGTGTGATACCCACCACGATTGTGCTCTCACGGAGGTTCCATTCCACCACATAGTCACCATAAACTTCACCAGTCACAAACTCAAAGTTTCTTGCACCCACCTTTGCCTTAATTTCCTCAATTGCAGGGAGCAGAAGGTTGCGGAGTTGCTCGTCTGTAGCAATATACACATCAATAATATCCTCAATATCAAGCTTCATTTCTTTTCGCATTTGCTGGACAATTCTAATAAAGTTTCGTATGTTCGCCTCATGTATCTGTTCCTCTGTCAGATTGATATCCACATAAACTGTACCATTTGCAATGGATGTAGAAACCACTTTATCTGGAAGTTTGGTTTTAAATGAAACCATGTTTGGAAGAATTTTAACAAGCTGTCCCTCAATACCTAACATGTACTCTCCTCGCTCAATTCCCTCTTTTATCTTTTTCGCAGATTGCAATTTAAGAAGATGCCCAATTTTGCTTGCCCACTGTCTGTAAACCAGGCCGATTGCTCCAGGATTTGGTACCACTTCAAGAATGAGTTCATCCCAATCCTTACCAGGGGGTAGAATTTCAAGTTGCTTTGTGTTCACAAAAGCAGTGATTAACCTCTCAAAGTTCTTGAGGGCTTCCAGCGTTTCTTCTTTTTCTGCCTTCAGAATCACTCTTTTGAGGGGAATTCTAAGTGGAATTCCTTCCCTGCTCCGTATACGATTTATTGATTTCACAACATCCAGTGCAATCTTCATCTGGGACTCTATTTTCGGGTCAATCAGCAGTTTGTCTGACAGCGGATATCTTTCAAAGAATACACTTTCATGGCTACCAGAAAATGTGAGATAAAGTTCTTCTGCAATTCTAGGTGCAAGTGGTGCAATGAGTTTAGCAAGGGCAGATAGCGTTTCGGAGAGCACACAATAAACTGCAATTTTTTCATGGGAAAAACCCTTAACTTTTACACGGGGCTTAACTGCCTTGATATAAAATCTCGTGAACTCCGCCTTTATGAATTTTTCAACATGTTTCCACACAAGATTATACATTGATTTTGCCATTGCATCGCTGGCTACCTGTTTTAACTGTTCAAGGCGAGAGAGCAACCATCTATCCTCCACCTGCAGATGCTCTTTCACATTTTCAATTTTCATTTCCTTGGGCTCGAATTTATCAAGTTCCATGTACTCTGCTGCAAACACCGCTGCATTCCAGAGTATGGAGAGTGTGCGATATATCCCTCTGATTCTATCCTCCGAGTACACCATTTGCTCCCATGGTTCCTTGCTCAGAAGGTAGAGACGCACAGCATCAAAACCATATCTGGATGCGAGATTTCTTGGGGTTTCTACATCTGGAGAGGCATTGGTAACCACCTTGTGGCCATGGTCAACCACATGCCCATGCGCAAGAATTGAGTTGTAGGGAATTTTATCAAATGCAATGATACTCAGCACAAGTTGAGAGAAAAACCAGCCCTTTGTGTGATTTATTGATTCTACCACAATATCTGCAGGCCAGAATTTACCAAACTCCTCCTGTTTCTTTGGATAGCCAAAGGAAGCCCATGAAGCCACACCCGCATCAATTGAGACATCCACAGTATCCTCAACACGCCGCATCTCTTTTCCACACTTCTCACATGTGAATGTAATATTGTTTATCCATGGTATGTGCAAGGATTTGCCAGGAATGTAACCTTTCCCAGATTTTAATTCCTCAATTGATGACACTACCTTCAGATTTCCGCACGAGCATTTCCAGATAGGCAGTGGAATTCCCCAGTATCTCTGCCTTGATACACACCAGTCCTTTATATTTGAGAGAAAGTCATACATTCTACCAGATACCCATGCGGGGGTGCACCTGAGTGTTTCTATTGCCTCCAGCAATCTATCTTTCATCCCCTTTGTTTTTATGAACCACTGCTTTGTAGGCAGATAAAGTATCTGGGTTTCACAGCGCCAGCAATGCCCAGCCTTCAAAATAAATTCAGCTTCACCATAAAGCACTTCACCATCACGCAGATCCCGTATAATCAGGGAATTTGCATCATCATATTTAAATCTGGCATATTTGTTTATGATTTTTGAAGTGAATGTGCCATCAATCTCAAAAGGGTTGAATACAGGCAGATTATATTCCTGTCCGATTTCAAAATCAACAGCACCCATGCCCGGAGAAACCCAGATTGCACCCGTGTATTCTGGCAGAACCCTCCTGCTTGTGATTATTCTGTGTACCCATTCCCCCTTTACCTCCTGGTGATATGGAATTTCAATTAACAGCGGGGGTATGTACTCCACGCCTTTCAAGCTCTCGCCTTTTATTGTTTCCAGAACTTCGGTGCTGTCAAATTTTCCAATTAGTAGAACAGAGTCCATTGTGGCTTTGCATGTGATAATAATGTGTTCTTCCTCCCCTTTCTTTACCTTCACCCGTACATATTCTTCATCTGGATTCACTGCAACAGCCATTGCACCCGCGATAAGCCAGGGATATGGTGCCCAGACAAGAAGATATTCATCAGTTCTTCCTTTCAAAGGCAACATCACATATATGCTATTCACCTTTACATCCTTGTACTCCACTTCATGTGTGGAAATTGCAGTTTCACATCTGGGACAGATGGGTACCACCATCTCCTGCTCCACCAGCATTCCCCTCTCATATGCCCTTGCAATGCTCCACCACACAGATTCTATGTATTCGTCAGAATGTGTGAGAAATACCCTGTTCCAGTCAAACCATATGCCAAGCATTTTGTATTCTTCTGTCATCCGGTTTTTATTCTCCATTGTGAATTCCCAGCATTTCTCAACAAATCTTTCAATTCCATACCGCTCTATATCCTTTTTTCCCCTCAGGGTAAGCAACTGTTCTAACATGAGTTCTATTGAAACACCATGCATGTCAAAACCAGGAATCGCAATTACATTCTTCCCGTTCATCAGATTATATCTTATAATCACATCTTTGAGCACCTTGTTTCTGGCATGTCCTATATGCACAACGCCAGTTGCAAAAGGTGGGCCATCTAGTATATAGAACTTTTCATCATTCTCCCTTGTCTTCACAATCTTCTCATAAATTTTATTATCTTCCCAGTACCGAAATATCTTTGTTTCTACGGATTGCAGATTAAACTCCTTCTGAATCTCTCTAATCATTTCTCTCTACCTTTCTGGAATCTTGAATGAGAGGATAGCAACCAGCATTTTATGTTTTTGCACCTCTTTCCTTTGACTTGGGCCTCAAGTTGGGATAGCCACACTTCCTGCACCTTGTGGCCCTTAATGGATTTCTTGCACTGCACCGCATGCAAATTTTCTTATTCAGCAGTCTATCCACTGCCTCCGGAAACGGCATGTTTACACCCAATGCGGTATAATTAGCACACTATTTAACACTTTTCTCAGGATGTGGAGAGAGTGCCGACATAAACAGTATCTCCAACCCCAAGCAAATTATATATATCCGACTTTCTTTTCTGTTTTGATGGATGAATGGTCTCGAAAAGGGATGATATTTGGATTCCTGGTAGTAGTGATTCTTTTGCTTGCGGGAACAAAGCCATATTCAGTCAAGGGAGAAAATAGTATAATAACTGTGAATGCGGATTTTGAGGTGTTGCAGTTTGCCGAGGGCGGGGGTCACATTACCTGGAGGCTGGAAGGGAATGCTGCCACGGAATACAGACAGGCACTCCTGGTTCTCCTTTATGGAGAAAATGCCACGAATGCAAATATATCTGCTAGGGACCTTTTCAATAGATATTTTGTGGGTTATGGAAGTGTGGAAAGTTGTCTTGAGGGTGTGCAGGGGTACAAAAAAATAAGGGTCTGGGGTGTAGAAATCAGGAGGTCAGAGCCTCTGAGCAAAGGGGACTATGGCTCTGGAGATGCTGCCCTGGAAGTGGATACCTCGGGACTTATTGGTACTTCCTGGAACTCAACCGAGAGTATTGAAATCAAGTATCTGTTAGGTTGCAGATTATATGATGACGCAGAAAAATCTAATCCTATACTGGCGCATTATGCAATTGTGAAGGCGATTTATGCACCATTTTACTATGCAATTAACAATACTACCCGCCTTGAGGACATTCGTGTGGGGATTGATTTGCAGAAGAGAGGGGGTAACTGGACACTAACTCCTGCAACTACTGACAAGTATCCTGTCACATTCCACACAGTTACATACACCGTAGGTACATTATCATACACCCAATTTTCAGGAATAAGCCCGCTGGTGATAAGAACACCTGCTGGCTACATAGTAAAACTGGATGCCACATATGGTACCTGGCAACCAGCATCTTTCACATTTGCACCCCTTGATCCACTGGAATGTCCCGCAATTTCTTTCACAATTATGGTGATTTTTGTTGTGTTACTTAGATATTTTCCGCAGACCTACTTTCTAAAATTCAGGCAGAAACTCCCAAGGGAATTGAGGTCTGAAGTGAAAAAAATAAGATGGTGGCATTACCTTGTGCTTTTGCTGTGTGTACTCTACATCATAGTGTATTTCTTTGCAGGCACCTACATGAGCACTGTGCATCTGATTGCAATGGGAATTGCACTTCTCATACCAGATATTGCATGTTCCTATTATCTGTATAAGAGGAGAATGGAGAGGATAAAAATAATGCCAGTAAAGAGGGAACCACTACCTACAACCCCTGCACCCCCTGCCCCTTCTGCGGCACCAGTTTCTCCTGGGCTCACAGGCGTAGATAAAACCATTCAGTGTGGAAACTGTGGGACAAATTTCAATATAAAGTACTTTGGAAAACCCCTGGAAGTTGAGTGTCCAAACTGTCATGCCAGAGGTATGTATGCAGAGGAAGAGAAACCAAAGGCATTGAGCATTGTGCACGGTATGAATAATCTTGTAATTACTTCAGATGTCGGAGCATTTTACAGAGAGGTAAATGAGATCTCAAAGAAAAACCCGGTGCTCTGTTTGAGTACACAATACCCAGATAAGTTGAAACAGGCTTACGGGCTTGAAAATGCAAAATTTGAATGGATTTCGGCAATGAGCACAAAAGAAGGTTTGAAACCCCTTGACCCAAAGCGCCTGGAATTTGAGATAATGCTTACAATAAGCTCATACATGCGCCAGAACCAGAATGCGGTCATTGTAATTGACGGACTTGAAATGCTCATTGTAGAAAATGGTTTTGATAAGGTGCTGAAATTTGTTAAAAAAGTAATTGATATTGCCAACACAACCAAGTCAATGATTCTTGTGCCCCTAAATCCAGGAACCCTATCACCAGATCAGGAAGCCATGCTGAGCAAGGTTTTTGATAAGGTATGGAAGGAAGAATGAGGGCCTGAAACATGAAAGTAACAATGATAGCACTGGAGTATCCGCCCAACATTTATGGGGGTGTGGGAATCCATCTTAAATATCTCACTACAGCACTCACAAAGTTTATGGAGGTGGAGGTGCGAACTCTCGGTGAAAAGGAAGAGAAATGGAAGTTGCAGGGCGTGAATGTGCGCACCTATAGCCCCTGGCAGGAAATGAAAGTTCTGAAAGAAAAACATGGAAAAGTGCTGGAAACCCTTTCTCTGGATCTTGCTTTTGTAAAAGAAACGATTGATAGTGAAATTGTGCATACGCACACATGGTATGCAAACCTTGCAGGATTTTATGCAAAAAAACTCTATGAGAAAAAACTGATAGCTACCGTACATTCCCTTGAACCCCTTCGCCCATGGAAGGCAGAACAACTGGGAAAAGGATACAATCTGAGCGTATGGATGGAAAAAACAGGGCTTGAGAACTGTGATAGAATCATTGCAGTTTCGCAGGAAATGAAGAAGGACATTGAAAGGGTATATGGGATCTCTAGCGAGAAAATTGTGGTGATTCACAATGGAATTGATTTGACAAAATACACAAAAAAAGAAAGTCCAGAATTACTTGCAAACCTGGGTGTGAAAAAACCATATATCCTTTTTGTTGGCAGGCTAACCAGACAGAAGGGAATTTTTGAACTCGTTGAAGCAATGAAGAAAATCCGGCAGAAACTCGTACTTGTAACAGGAAAGCCAGATACAAAGGAAGTGGAAAAAGAACTTGCAGAAAAACTCCAGGGTAGTGAGAACATTCTCTGGATTAACCGCATGCTCAGTGAGGAGGAAATAATTGCCCTCTACTCCAGTGCACAACTCTTTGTATGTCCATCAATTTATGAACCCTTTGGTATAATAATTCTGGAAGCAATGGCATGTGGAACACCTGTAGTCGCCTCTGCGGTAGGTGGAATAAAAGAGATAATTGAGCATGGAAAAAATGGAATTCTCGTGGAACCAGGAAATGTAGAGGCACTTGCTGAAGCAATAAACCGTGTTCTTTCTGAGGAAGAACTCCATCATCGGCTTGTAAGGGAAGGAAGAAGAAGGGCTGAGGAATTTGCATGGGAAAGAATTGCGGAAAAAACATTTAACCTTTACACCAAGGTGGTAGAGGAATGATGCAGGATGAAAATCTTCGGGAATTTTTTAACATGCATCTGAGAAAAAGAAGGTGGTTTGGACAGAAACTTGAAAATGTGGAGGTGTGCGTGGAAGATGTGATACCAGCATACGCAAAAAACAATCTAAAAATTCGTTTCTATATACTCCGAGCTGAGCCCGGTGGGAAAAAATACTTTGTACCCGTAGCTATTGGAAAAAATTGCTGGGGAATTCTAAACGGTGCTGTTGTGCACACCATAATGGAAAGGGATTCGGTTGTGGATATATTTGAAGCAGAGTATCTGGACATATTTCCCTTATTTATTTATAAGATGTTTGAGAACGGAGAAAAATTGAAAGGGCAAAATTCAGAAATTGCCTTTATACTTCTCCACCGACAGAAGGGTGTAAGCGTAAAAAGAGGCGAAATACTTGGTGGCGATACCTCAAATGTGAATTTAAGATTGTTTACTGGTGGAAAAGAAATGGTATTGAAAACCTACCGTGGCATTGATGCCCACAACCCCGAAGTGGAAATGATGCTTAAACTCTCAAACTCGGATTTCAGGAATCTTCCAAGGGTTTTGGGCTATGCAGAACTGCACACACCTCAAGAAAGTGCCAGGGTTTTCCTACTTCTTGAATATCTACCTTCTAGTGGTGATGGAATAAAGGCGTTTATGAAAGATGCAAGTTTTCTATTGGCTACAGGGGGTAAGAAAGAAATTATTGAACATTCAAGGGAACTTGCCATTGAACTTGGAAGAATTACTGCAGAGATGCATCTCAACCTTGTGGATGAAACTCAGAAATTCTGCATTGAAAAAGTTACAGAAGAGGATATTGCTCGCTGGAAATCAAAAATTCTTGAAAACTGGAATTACTGCATTGAAAAACTAAGGGTAATACCGGAAACACCATCCACTCAGATGGTTCTTGAAATTGTGCAGAAGATACAGGAGGAACAAATTCTGGGGGTAATTGAAAATGCAAAAAAATTCACAGGGATGATAAAAATGCGCACCCATCAGGACTATCATCTTGGACAGGTTCTTTACTCCACTGGAGAAAAAGAAACCTTCTATGTCCTTGATTTTGAAGGAGAGCCCTCAAGAAAGGATGAAGAACGCGCAGAAAAGCTCCCGCCTATCAGGGATGTGGCAACCATGCTCCGCTCCTTTGCATACCTCAAAAATTTTGCATTTATAAACTATCTTGAAGAAATACTTGCCATCCGGGGGAAAAAGGAACTGGCTGTCTCTCTTGCACCCGCTCTCTTTGCAGGGAGTAAGCCAGAGTTGGAAATCAATCCAAAAATCCCGAAAATCCTTGATAGATATGAGAGAACGCTGGGGGATGCATTTATTAGCGCTTATGTAGAAAACCTGCAAAAAAGAAATCAGAGACTCCTACCACCAGAAAAGATTCTACCTGAAGTTCTCAAATTCTGGGCGCTTGAAAAGGCAATCTATGAACTCAGGTATGAACTAGAGCACAGGGTGGAATATGCAGGTATTCCTCTGGAAGGGATTCTAAGAACAATCAGCAAAGAGTTACTGGAATCTTAGCATGTTGCAATCCTTAAATAGAAGGTAGCATTGTAGAACCAAAGGCAGGAGAACATGGCAGAGCGTTTTCCGAAAAATCTGGTGGGCAGAGAAAAGGAACTGGAATTTCTCAAACAAAAACTTGAGGAGGCAAGGGAAGGCAGAGGCTCCACTGTTTTCATTGCTGGCGAAAGCGGGGTTGGCAAAACAAGGCTTG
>JBMFNP010000027.1:0-22613 GCA_049970095.1 Thermoplasmata archaeon
GCATAGTTCCTGGTTTCCACAAAAAATGAAAGCGTAGTGCGATAGAGATGCAATCCATATCTTGCAATTTCTACAGAGGGGTTTTGAAGGTTAAATTGCGGGTTCTCATAGATTGTTACACCCTCCCAGTCCTCAAATTTTCCGTCAATTGTGATGCCTGGATATTGAACAAAGAGAAACACAGAAAACAAGGCAACTCCGATAACAGCAAAGAGTGCAACAATACCAACAAATTTTTTCCAGATTCTATATTTTCCTTGTCGCATGGCAGGTTTTCGCACACCATTTTTCTCCACAATTCCATTTACTTTTCCGTTAACAAAACCATTAATTAGTCCATCTTTTCCCACAATTTTCTTTGTTTTTACACCATTAATCAACCCGTTAACCTTTGCTTGTATAACCTCCCTTTCTGGAAGGCTCGCACACACAGAGCAGATTTCACCAGGCTTTACAAATGCACCACATTTTGGACAGATGCTTGGCAGAACCAGTGAACTCTCAACCACTCTCTCCAATGCCTTTTTTGGAATGCTCTCTGGTGGAGAAATCTTGGCACCGCAGATAGGACATTGTTTTTCCCCACTCCTTAAGAATGCACCACATTCCATGCATACATAAACCCAATCTTCAAACCTGCTTTCTGGCTCAATCGTGGGTTTCATTTTTCTTTGCTCTTCTTTCCAACTTCCTCCAGAATAGCGCCACAAATTTCACATCGCATAGATTTTTCACTCACAAATGCACCACAATTACTGCAGATAAAGATGCCCTGCCCCTGTTCCAATTCTTTCTGTTTCTCTTCCACATGCACTTCTTCTGTTTTTTCCACATAATCTGCAAGCCCTGCAGCACACACAGGACACTGTTTTGCATCTGCACTTACAAATGCACCACAGTTTGAGCAGAGCATGAAATGGAATCTGTGGATTTCCTTCGGCGGTTCTGAGGGCGGTTTTCCAGCGGGTTCTAAGAGTCCATCCTTCAATCTGTAATTAAACACTGCATTTCCATTTTTATCGCTGAACTCTGCCCTAACCCTTCCTCCATGCTCTGTAAATTTCAGATGCGCAGAAAATGCCTCAAAAAGTTCTGGGTTTTCAATAATGGAGAATGGATAAATTGCGGAAACATTATTCTTTTTTAGTTTGTTCTGGAATTTGAGAATAAGTGCAACAGTCTCAGCACTAAACAGTTCCCATGTTTTATCTATGATTTCTATAATTGCAATTTTTTCTCTTTCTTTTCTGGTTTTCAAGACCTTGTTCAGTGCAATATTGAGGTTGAGAGGGTCCCGTGCACATCTGTAGCCATAGGGAGTATTTTCTACACTTATCACTCTTTCTGTTTCCCATGAATACCAGTCAATGAATTTTATGTTTTTCAGATCTTTTTGTGTGATTCCTAATTTGCTCAATTCTGCAATGAGCTCTGATATGGGGGTGTGCGAGAGAATGCATATAATGAACAGATTTTTTTGAAGTGCTTCCTTCAGTATGCTCACAAATATGGGGATTGCTAATCTTTTCTGAATTTTGCAGGCAACCTGCGCGCCTTTTTCAATTCTTTCCAGAATTTCTTTCATATTCAGAATATTACTTCTTCAGTGTCTATTTCAATTCCAGATTTCGTTATGATAAAGGGATGTTTGTAAGGGTCGTGTCTTGTGAACCGCATCTTGTAGATTGTGATTGTGCGCCTGTATTCTCCCTTCACATTTTCATAGTTGAGCACCACAAGTGCATCTGCAAGGAATTTTTCAAAATCATACTTTGTGAGCTTGCCCTCTGGTGCCTCTGAAATCAGTATTGAGGTAAGATTGCTTTCCTTCAGGAAACGGATAAATTTAAAGAGTTCTCTGCGAAGTTCGTCTTCACTGGTATACGCAATTCCTATACCTGAAAGTGAGTCAACAACAACACGCTTTGCATTGTTTTCTGCAGCCGCACTGGCTATGAATTCATGCAGAACACCGAAATCCACAAGATCATCCCTTGCCCTAATTTCTCCGATGTCCAAAACTACAATTTTGTTTTCCTTCTCCATCTTTGCAAAGTCAAAGTTGTATCGCTGGGCAGCCCTGTAAAGGTTCTGGCGCGTTTCTTCCACCACGATAAAAATCCCCGGCTCATCAAAATTCCTTGCACCTCTGTATATATATTCCATTCCGAACAGACTTTTTGCACTTCCTGCTGGTCCTGATACAAGGGTGACCGAGTACTCGGGAATTCCACCCTCGCACAAAGCATCAAAGCCATTTATTCCAGATTTTATGCGCTTCATTCTTTTACCTCCTGTTTTATTTTTTCTACGATTTTTAACGCATTCTCCCTCCCAGCCAGTTTTTCAAGCCTTTCAACAATAAGTTTTTCACATTTCTCTACCTCTTCAATTTCCACACCCTCACATCTTCCTGCTTCAATAGATGCCTGCATCTTTTTTGAAATCTCTGATTTGATAATATTTTCAATTCTTGCAACACCGAATACTTTCTCTGCATAGAGTAAAACCCCTCTTAGAATTTTTAACTTCTGCTCTATGTTTTTACCAGTTGAAAAATTCAATTTTATGCTAAATTCCTGATTTCTCAGATTGTATTCGTAATAACTCCTTTTCCTTCCCCTCACCAATCTGCGTTCAAGAATTCCATATTCAGAACATGTTTCTAAAAATTTTGAGACGATTGCCACATGAATTCCTACACTCCTTGCGATTTTAGTGCTGTTTGACCATCCCTTTTCGCTAATGAACCGCAGGATTTCAATTCTCTTTTTGTTTCCTAATTCCGAAAGAATTTTGCTGTCGCCCTCAATTACTTGCAGCAAGTTTTTCACCACCATTTCACTTTTTATGAAATCATAAGGAGTCTAATAAATAGAATGGAATTACTACAATATAAAGGTTCCTAACAGTTTCACAAAAAGTGAAATTTTAAAAAAATGAAAGTAAGAGTGTTTAGATTTACATCTGGGTCTGCTCTTTCTTCTCCTCTTTCTTCGGTTCCTCTTTCTTTTCTTTTTTCTTTGGTGGCATTTCACTCACTCCCTGTGAGTTTATTGTATTTCCTCTCGGATTCCCATATGCTGTAGTAAGATTTAAACTTTTGGGCAACCTCAGTGTCTCAGTAAGTAGAACCAGGGATGTAGAAAAATATCTCAAAAATTTGTACCTGTCAAAATTTCTACATTCCAAAAACCTGAAAAAATTAAAATATCCCTATCAATTCAGCGGTTCATGGAAAAGCAGGATATTATCATAGTTGGTGCTGGCGTCTTTGGAGTTGCAATAGGTTATCACATTTTGCGTGAAAATCCAGATAAAAAGGTAACAATTTTCGAGAAGTTTGGCACATGTGGACAGGGAAATACTGCAAAAAGTGCAGGCGCCTTCAGAAATGTTTTTTCATCAAAGACAAACTTCTTGCTTGCAGATACAAGCATAGACTTTTACATAGACATCCACAACAAAGGACATGATATTGGGCTTGAGCAGGCAGGTTATCTGTGGCTCATGAGCCACTCCCAAGTTGAAAAAAATAAAACTGTGTTTGAGGAGATGATGAAGAACGGTGTGCAACTCAGATTTTTTGAGAAAGAGGAAATAAGGAAAATCATGCCTTATCTCAACACGGATATCAATCCAGAAGACGAAGAAGCAAAAATAATGGGACTAGAATCAATTGAAAAAGGGATTCAGGGAATTAAATGCGGGTTTGTGGATGCAGACAAGCTCACGCGATTTTATGAGACAGAGTTCAAGAAAATGGGAGGACGGGTGTTCTACAACACCGAAGTGGCTATGCCATCCCTGGAACCAAAGGAGAAACTTGGAATTGAGTGTGAACCATTAATCTGGCAGGATGTGGAGGTGACAGGCGTAAAGCTGAAAAACGGAAAGATAGTAAATGCAGATAAAGTAGTAATTGCAGCAAATTCCTGGGCGCCACAGATATTGGACCCTGTAGGAATAGATTGCATGATAAAATCGGTAAAGAGACAGATGTTTGTGCTGAGAAGTCCAAAGCTGAATGTTCTGTACAATGTGAAAGGTTTTAACGATCTGGATGTGCTTCCATTTACAATCTTTCCCAAAGCCTCTATTTACATAAGGGTTGATAGAACCGAAGGGAGTGTATGGGCATCAGGGCATGAGCACTTCGGTGCACCCTACCTTTTTGAAGAAGACCCGAGGGCAACAGATGAGTATTATGATTACAACATCTACCAGGTTTTGAGAAAGTACATGCCAATTTTTGATGGACTTAAAGCCTCTAATAAATGGGCAGGATTATATGACATGAACACCCTTGATGCAAACCCTTACATATTTGAAACGCATAATGTTATAATTGCAGTAGGCTCAAGTGGCTCTGGAATAATGAAGGCAGACGCTGTAGGGAGGATTACTGCAGCGCTGTATGCTGGTAATTCCGAAGCAGAACTCTTTGGCGGTAAGAAATTTAATGTCAGGGCATTGGGAATAAAGAACAGAAATGTAGAACCAGAAAGATTTATCCTGTAATCATAAGGGTAAAAGCCATGACAAAAAAACCGAGAATAATTTCCGCTGTAGAACCCAATAAAATCGTCTGTCCCGTATGCGGAAAGCTTGTTAGTGATAACGCTATCACCTGCCCTCACTGCGGCACATCTCTCAAGGGAATTGCTGGAAAAACCACTCCTCAAAAAAGCAGTAGAGAAAATGCAATAAATCTGTTCATGGAAACCTTTGGAATTAATAGAATGAAGGCTGAGTTGCTTGTAGAAAACGGTTTTGACACACTGGATGAATTGAAAGAAGCACTTCCAGATGAACTTGTAGCTATCGGGCTCACAAAAACAGAGGCAAAACATATTGTTGACAAATTGTCAGGGACAACAGCCCAGCCTGCCCCGCAGCCAATAGAGAATACTCCTGCACCAGCACAAACCTCTCCACCCCAGAAAGATGATGATGTGCTCTTAGAAAAATGGCTAAGCGGAGAAAGTGAGGAGGCTGTTTTCGGAGCACCGAAGAAGGAGGCGGGCCCAGTACAGCCCAAAGAGAAAAAAATTGAGAAGGAAAATGTGGTGAAAGTGGAAAGTTTAAAGAAATGGTTGGATGGAGATGAATCTGCACTTGGGGAGTGGCTGGAGGAGGAAAAGGCTTCAGCTGCTGTTGCTGAGAAGATTTCTGCACACGGGTTGGATGCAGTGGGCGTGCAACTCGCTGAAAAGGAAAAATTGCTTACCCAGAAAGAGGAGGAACTTGCGAAGGCCAGAGCAGAATTAGAATCCATGAGAGAAATTATGGCAAAGTATATGGAGAGGGTAAGGACAGGTGCATTTGACCCCATGAAATTGATTGAAGAAACTGCAGTGATGAGCAAGCAACTTCAGGAGGAGGTAAAGAAACGCAGACAGATGGAAGAAGAACTGGAGCATGTAAAAAAAGGCACTGTGGCAATAATAAAATATGTGAAAACACAGCAGGCAAAGGCAAAGGAGGCGGAGCTTAACACCCTGAAAAAACGCCTTGAAACCGAGCTTAGGGAAAAGGATGCACTGGCTTCGGTGCTTAAAAGCAGAGAAGAAGAAATTGCAAGACTTAAAGAGACACTTGAGAAAGGCATTGAGGCAATGCCAAAGGATGTACAGGCATACAAGCGCCTGGAAATGCGGGTAGCAGAACTTGAAAGTATGATTGCCGCAAAAGATAAAGAGATTGAAAACCTCAACAAAACGATTACAGAATTGAAGACTGCAAATGCGAGCATGCAATCAAATGGTGCAACTGCAGAAATGCGCGCAATGCTAGAGGAAGAACTTATTGCTAAGGAAAAGGAATTTGCGGAAAAAGAAAGCGCCCTTCAGAGAAGAATCATTGAATTAGAACAGGAGAACCAGAACCTGAGAATTGAAAGGAAACTGGAACAGGAGGCACTGGAACTCAGGATGAAGTCAGTGCCTGAGATTGAAGAAACACTTAACAAAAAAATTCAGGAGCTTACTGCAAAAGAAAAGGAACTGGCACTTAAAGAAGCAGAAATTGGAAGATTAAGAGAGGAAATAAGGTTCAAGGAAGAAGAGATGCGGAAATTGAAGGATACTCTGGCTTTTAAGGAGGAAGAGTACAGCAGAAGGGAGGAAGACATAAGGTACAGGGAAGAGAAACTTCAGGAGGA
Source organism: Thermoplasmata archaeon (assembly GCA_049970095.1). Lineage (GTDB taxonomy): Archaea > Thermoplasmatota > Thermoplasmata > Lutacidiplasmatales > SKW197 > SKW197. The sequence goes on from JBMFNP010000027.1 coordinate 6,164, forward strand.
ACTTAAAAAACTGGCTGCAATGAGGGCTGAATTGCAGGACACAAATGTCATTGAAGCCAAACGGAGGCTTGAAGATCTTGAGGCTGAGATTGCAAAGAAGGAGGAGGATTTGAGAGCAAGAGAGAAGTATCTCCAGGCGAAATCTGAAGAACTGCGTCTCAAAGAGAGAGGGCTTGTAGCTGAAGAAATTGAGATGAAGGAGGCAGAGAGGGAACAGGAAATAAAGCAGGAGAAAGTAAAGACAGGGGTCACCCGTCTTGACGACTTACTCTATGGCGGATTTCCATTCGGCTCAAATGTGCTTATCAACGGGCCTCCACATGTGGGCAAGGATGTGCTCCTGAACCTGTTCATGGCTGAAGGTTTAAAGAAAGGCATACCTGCAATTTTTGTAATTACTGACAAGTCAATTCCCTCACTGGTTGAGGAAATGATGTACATTGTTCCAAGTTTTCCAGAATATGAGAAACTCGGAATTGTAAAGTATGTGGATGCCTACTCAAAAAGCATGGGAGAATCTGCTGATAACCCAAATGCAATATACATTGAAGAGCCCACAGACACCAAAGCAATTGGAGAGGCTGTAGATAATCTGGCGAAGGAATTGAAAAAGAAACACAAGTACTATCGGCTTACATTTGAATCTATCTCCACAATTATCGCATATCTGGATACTGCATCTGTGTTCAAATTTCTCCAGCCATTCTGCGGAAAGAGGAAGAGGGACAGGGCAGTGGCACTCTATACTATTGAAACAGGAATGCATAGCGAGTCAGATATACAGATGTTGGGGCACATGATGGACGGTTCAATTGAGTTTAAGATAGAGCAGTTAAAAACCTATCTCAGTGTGAAAGGTATTTGCGATGTCCAGTCTAGAGCATGGATTCAGTATAACTTCTCGAAGAACAAGATAAGCATAGGTTCATTCTCGCTGGACCATATAAGATAAAAATGTTGAGAGACGAAAAGGAGATTGGAATTGAAGTTTTTCTCACATCAGATCTTCCTGGTATTGGGGGTATTATAAAGGTAAAACCTGAGGACTTCATAGTTAAAGAAACTGCAAAATTGCCTGAACCAAAGGAGAACGGAAGATATACGATTGCAAAAATTCGCACACGAAACTGGGAAACAAACAAACTTATAAGGGAACTTTCAAGGAACTTGCATATAAGCAGAAGGCGCATGGGATTTGCAGGCACAAAAGACAAAAGAGCAGTTGTTGAAAGATACTTCTGGTTTGATGCACCACCTGAGATTGTTGATAAAATCAATCTGAAAGATGTGGATGTTCTGGAAAAATACAGGGCTAGCAGACAGATTGAACTCGGAGATGTGATTGAAAATTCATTTGAAATTCTTGTTAGAGAAGTAGAAACCCCATCCACAGATGATAGAATTAAAAACATTTATGAACAAATTCAAAAAAACATGGGTTTTCCGAACTATTTTGGTATTCAGAGATTTGGGGTGTATAGGCCAGTAACGCACATTGTTGGCAGACACCTTGTAAAGGGAGAAATAAAAGATGCTGTGCTCACATATATTGCCAATCCTATGGAGGATGAGGAGGAAAACCCAAGAAAAGTGAGGGAAGAACTGGCAAAAACTCTTGATTTTGCTTCTGCGGTAAAAAAAATGCCTGATACAATGATATTTGAAAGATGCATTGCACAAAAACTTTCCGAGAAACCAGATGATTTTGCAGGTGCGCTGAGGGTACTGCCAAAAAATCTTCTTATGATGTTTGTACATGCCTATCAGTCATACCTGTTTAATAGAATTTTAAGTGCTCGGGTAAAAGAATTTGGAGGAAACACGCTGGAAATTGGGGATATTGTGCTACCATTAAAGGCTGGTGCTCCAAATGAAGAAGAATTTATTGAGGTAAAGAGTGCAAATTACAGTGCAGTCCATGAAAAATGGAAAAATGGAAAATGCTTTGTTTCTGGGATTGTTTTCGGATCAGAGCCAGTTTTTGCTAATGGCAGGCCTGGGGAGATTGAAAGGAAGGTAATTGAAAACGAGAATCTCAAACCCGTGGACTTTATTATACCAGAGATTCCTGAGATATCATCAAAAGGCACAAGAAGGGCATTTTTTATAAATCCGAGAAATTTCTCCTGGCACACAGAAAACAGGGTAGTAAAATTCCAGTTCTCACTTCCAAAAGGCAGCTATGCAACTTCATTACTCCGTGAATTCATGAAGACAATACCAGAAAATTACGGGTAATTTTTTGTTGTTTTCTATGCTGGGGAAATTGCAGTAATTATTCCAATCCAGCCATCTTTTCCGATTTCATACAGGTCTCCCGCTGTTCCCAAGAAAACCACAACCACACTCGCAGAAACCTTCATTCCAAGGTAATTCTCAGGTGTATCTTCTGTAATTGCCCATACAAACGGGGCACTGCATCCCTTAAAATATATCACATACCAACCAGAAATATGAGAGATAGAAGAAATCTCACCTTCAACAGTATAGGAACTCTGGTTTTGAACCTTGCCATTCTCAATATCATTCCAGAGTTTGTTTGGGCTTATTGATAAATTGCCGTGGGGTGTAAAGTGGGCTCTACCAGCAGTTACCACCACAGCAATAAAAACCACAAAAATAGCTGAAAAGAAAATTATTTTTTGCTGCTGAAGTGCCATTGTTTCCTCTTAGATTGTAAAAGCAAACCCTAGAAGGAATAGACCTACTGCCAGGAACAGCCCAAACCGCACTGTATCTGACCAATCGGTGCGCAACAACGCGGCCAGAAGCAGGAAAGTCACAAGCAGTAAAGCACCAATATCTGCAAGTATGTGCCCCACATCGGTAACAGTTGTTTTCAGTCGCTGGTCCGCTTCCCTAATTTTTTCCTGGTCCTGTGCATTATATATTGAATAGTCCCTATTTGTTATTTCTGGCGCTGCATGCAACATCATTGCTCCCAATGCAAGCATCACCATACCAAAAAACACAAAGATTACCAGGAGCTTGTTACTTACGAAACTGGGGATTTCTTCCTTTGGCGGTGGAGGTAGGGTTTGTACTGGCGGATACGATGGTGTGGGTCTCGCAGACGGAGCTGGTGGAATTGGTTGCATTGGCTGTTGCGGGGGAGGCACAAAACTAGGGGGTTGTGTTGCCATATTTCATCACGAAGAGGGTTATGGGGACAAAGTATTTTAATCTTACTGAAGGAGCACCGCAAAAATTTAATATTCTTCTTCCTATGCCTATTCCACATATGCCGCCATAGCTCAGCTGGTAGAGCAGCTGACTTGTAAGCTTGAAAAAGCAAAGAGATCAGCAGGTCGGGAGTTCAAATCTCCCTGGCGGCTTTGAGGGCTCGTAGATCAGCTGGAAGATCGCCACACTTGCAATGTGGAGGTCTCGGGTTCAAATCCCGACGAGTCCACCAGATTTCCTTTTTTACGCTTATGCTGAGGTAGCCAAGCCCGGATGACGGCGCCAGCCTTGAGAGCTGGTGGGCATTAATGCCCTCAGGAGTTCAAATCTCCTCCTCAGCGTCTTCCAGTAAGCACCTCTGGATTCACAATGTGCTCAGGTTTTTTCCCGCCCAATCCCATTAAAAGCTGCGTTGCAGCCATTATTGCCATGTTTTTCCTTGTGGTTTCTGTGGCACTTCCAATATGTGGTGTGAGCACCACATTTTCCATTTTATATAACTCTTCTGTAATTTGGGGTTCAAATTCAAAAACATCTAGGGCTGCACCAGCAATCACACCCTCCTTCAGACATTTGACAAGTGCCTTCTCATCCACGCATTGCCCTCTTGCAGTGTTTATCAAAAAGGCAGTGTTTTTCATCAATCTCAGCCGATGCTCATCAATAAGATGGTATGTTTCAGGTGTTAGAGGCACATGTAAACTCACAAAATCTGCCTCCTGCAGCAATTCCTCAATACTGACTTTCACACCCCCAATTGCCTCCATTTCTGGGTTTGCCTTTCTGCTTGTGTATAGAATTCGCATTGAAAAGCCCCTTGCTCTCCTTGCCACTGCAGTTCCTATTTTCCCAGCACCGATAATCCCGAGAGTTTTGCCATAGATTTCTGCACCGAGCATAAGTGTGGGTGCCCAGCCTTTGAATTTCCTTGCTCGGACAAATCTATCACCTTCAGGTATTCTTCTTGCTACAGCCATCAGGAGTGCAAATGCCAAGTCTGCAGTCGCATCCGTGAGGGCAGAGGGAGCGTTAGTCACAATTATTCCCTTTTTTGTTGCGTACGCTACATCAATATGGTTCACTCCAGCGGAGTATGTGGAGATTACACGAAGATCTGGACATGCATCAATCACATCTTTATCAATTGTATCTGTGAGCAGGCAAAGGATTCCCTCCTTATCTTTTGCCCCCTCTATAATTTCATGTTTTTCAGGTATGCGTTCTTCTGGAAACATCTCTATTCTGCACTCTCTTTCTAGGATTTTTATTCCCTCATCTGGAATTTTACGGGTTACAAACACCCTGTACATGCTTTCTGGTAAAATGAAATGGTATAACAGGTTTTTGGTTCATTCGGATGGAGAACCCCGGAATTATAAAACCATTAAATACGAGATAGACATACTGTGAAACATGAACCCCAAAATTTGTGTGTTCGTGTGGTTTCTGTTCCTCCTTTTATTCCCTGTTTCCGCAATCAACACAAGTGGCTGGGGTAATGGTTCTGGCTCAAATCCCACATATCCATACTATGGTGTACATGATGTGATTGCAGACATCGCCTACAAGAACCTGAAAAACTACAATGCCACCATGGCCAAGTGGATTACGGACTGGTATGTTCAAGATGGTGGAGACTTTCAGGCATCTTTCAATTCTGGAAGCAGTGCACCCACTGCACATGACAACTATCTTGCATATACAGATGATCCTGATTCCGCAATTCAGGATTGGGAAAACCATCTTTACTATGTGCATAATGGTGGTAGCCAGGGTGCACCTGCAAGGGTTGCGCAATTATATCAAGAGCTGGTTTCTAATTTAACAAACTATCTGAAAAATGGAAGCCAGAAGTGGAGCAAAGAAGAACATTATGCGGTATATTATGCAGGACTTCTCTCACACTATCTTGCAGATGTAACCCAGTACGGGCATACTGAGTATACAAAAAAAGACCATTCCAATCCCTCATACAACCCAGACGGAGAGACATACCATGGATACTATGAATCAGCGTGCTGGGGTACTGCAGGCATAAGTGCACTAATCTCGGCTCTGAATGCCCAACAATACAATATTGACGAGCATGTTTCTGACATTTCAAATCTCACAATGAGCCTTGCAAAATGGGTGAATTCGCATGATGGGACCACCACGGAATTTACAGATATAGACGGAACGCATTATTTTCTCGGAACCACATATGTTTATTTGCTCAACAGGTTTACTTCTCAGTACGATTCTGGCATTACATATAATGGAATGCGTGGTTATGATGCACAACTCTGGAGTGTAACAGTGGAGCATATAAGTGCGGCGGTTGCTAACCTCACACACATTTACTATACTGCATATATTACAGCGCTTGCATCACTGGATACAGTCAAACCCACAATTAACATAACTGCTCCAGCCAACAACTCCGTTATCTACACACTTACTTTAAATGTTTCTGGCACAGCATTTGACAATTATGGAGTTAAAAAGGTGGAAATAAGCACAGATGCCCTACACTGGCTTCTCTGCAATGGAACAGCATCATGGTACTCCTCTATATCTCTAACTCCAGGTACAAATACAATCTATGCAAGGGCAACAGACATTGTAGGAAACACCAATACTGTGTGGATAATTGTGAGTGTGAGCCCTGCAGAAGAAAAGAGCGATCTGGAACCCGGTATTTTATACATCGCAAGCATCCTCATTTTGTTTCTGATAGCAAAGAATCGGAGAGGCTGAACCCATCAATGGGAAGCCTTTAATATCTGCTTGTGAATTACCAAGCATGAAAGGAATTACACACTTTCTTACAGGAATTGCAATAGCCACCTGTTTTGCTTCTGCAGTAGAGGCGGCGCTGTTTGAAAAGTCGTTGATAATTTTGCTTGGCGGCATTTTTGGAATTCTTCCAGATACGCTTGACTTTCGGCTTACAAGGTACCTTGAAAAACACACATATGAAGTTGATCCGTATCCAGACCTTGACCCGAAACCGATTGCTGAGACCATGGCAAGGGCAATTGATGAGGCATGGGAAACATCCAAACCCGTTAATGTCAAATTTCACACAATAAAACATGACCAGGCTTACTGGCGCCAGTACTTCATTAGGATAGATAAGAAAAACAAAACAATCACTGCGAGAATTGGAGGACTGATTCCATGGGCAGACGAACCCCCATTGCCAGGCTCTGAGCCAGACCCACCAAAAACTGCCACTGCAAGTTTCAAGCCAGACCTTGATTATTTCTATGACGAGGAAACAAAGGTTTCAATACTCTCAGGACCAGATTTTGAGATGCGAAGAGATGGTAATAAGGTGCGTTTGGAATTCATTCCCTGGCATAGGAGATGGACGCATAGCCTTTCGCTCGGGCTCTTACTGGGTGCAATTGGCACTCTTGTTTTTTCAGCGATTTATGGCTTTTCAACGATGTCGCTTGTAGTTTTCGGCATAATCACAGGGGGATTCTGGGGCCATGTGATTGTGGACTTCTTTGGATTGATGGGAAGCAATCTTTTTCCGCCATTCACGAAAAAAAGAATCAAGGGGCTGGGGCTCTGCCGCTCCAGTGATGCGCTACCAAATTTCTTCACTAATTACACGCTCCTGTTGATAATCATCTGGAATCTTGACGCTTTTTCCGGTTCTCCCAAATTACACATGCCATGGGTGGATATGTTCTCAGGAATTACTGCTGGAAATCCTGTGGCAACATATTGGGTAGGCACAATAAATTATGTGCTTTACTTCATAGTGGTGCCACTCATACTGATTTACCTTGCAGTTTATATCCTTACTGGCAAATACAAAGAGGAATTAAAGAGCCCTGAAGAGCTGGACAAGGAAAGGGCTGCAGAACTCACCAGCGAGATAAGCGAAGAAGTTAAAATGTGAAAATATGGTGGAGCAAGAGTTAGAAAAAATTCTCAGAAAGCAGGGTTATGGAATAATTGGAAATCATGCGGCAGTAAAACTCTGTCATTGGATGCGTCAGAAACTTTTCTATGGAAGAGTTTGCTATAAGGAGGCTTTTTATGGCATAAAAACTCACCAGTGTCTTCAAATGACTCCTTCGGTAGATGCTTGCACACAGATGTGCGTGTTTTGCTGGCGAAATCAGCAATATACAAAGGTGGAGATTGAAAAACCAGAAATGCCAGAAACTATCTTTGAAAGGGCGGTAGTTGAGCAGAGAAGATTGTTAACAGGATTTAAAGGAGATAAGAGATGTAATCTGCAGTTGTGGAGAGAAGCCCAGGAACCAAGGCATGTGGCAATATCACTTGCAGGAGAGCCAGCACTCTATCCATATCTCAGCGAGTTGATAGAGATATTTAAAAAGAATAATTTTACTACATTCTTAGTGACAAATGGAACACTTCCAGATGTAATCCGAGGGCTGAACTCTCTTCCAACGCAGATTTATGTGACGGTAGCAGCACCAAATGAGGAGGTTTACAGAAAAACCTGTCTTCCTCTTAGAAAGGAGAACTGGAAGAAATTGCAGGAAACCTTGCGGATTTTGCCATCCATAGATTGCAGAAAGGTGATAAGACACACCCTTGTGAAGGGATGGAACCTTGGGTGGGCAGAGGAATATGCAAAACTAGACATGCTTGCAGAACCTGACTTTATTGAGGCGAAGGCATATGTTTTTGTTGGCGGTTCAAGAACAAGATTAAGCATTGATTGCATGCCATTTCATGAAGAAATTATGAAGTTTGCAGAGGAGTTGAGCAGGGAAACTGGTTATAAAATTATTGGAGAGAAAAGGGACAGCAGGGTTGCACTTTTATCATCCGAGAAAAAACCCCAACGGATTCAGAATTTGTAGATGTATCGCAGAACCTCAAGGACTACAACAGCACCTATACACATTCCAATCACAATTCTGGGGTCAATCTTTATAGCCACATCTTCCTCTGCATCAAAGTATCGGATAAGTCCTGCCGCAGAATGAAAGCCCTCGCCTTTCTTCTCCTTTGCCATGTTTTTTCTTTACGCTCATGGGGTATATATAGGTTTCTAGGGAGCGCAGAATGTAAAAACTGGCGAAAGAATGAGAGTGCGAAACACTCTTGAATAATTCTACATCACTTTCTGAAGGGAAAATTAGTTAAGTATGGGGTGTTTTCAGGATTTGTGTCTCTGCGAGAAAAAACCGTGAAGAATGTTGCATGGGTATTCGTGTTGAGGGCTGGAACCTATCTGCTGTCTCTGGTCACTTCAGTTGTGCTTGCAAGGTTGCTTTTTCCAGAGGATTACGGAATTGTAAGTTTAGCAATGGTATTTATAAGTGGTGGTGAGATTTTTGGTGATTTCGGGCTTGGAAGTGCAATTATCCAGAAACAGAAAGATGATGTGGAGCGGGAACTATATACGGGTGCTACCTTGCGATTGATTTTCGCAACCTTGATTTATATATGCATTTTTGCAATTGCACCTTTTGTGGCTTATTTCTTTGGTGTGCCTGCACTTGTGTGGGTAATCAGAGTTTCAGCAATACAACTGTTTCTTACATCTGCAGGTTTTGTGGTTAATGTGCGGTTAACAAGGGAGTTGAAGTTCAACAAAATTGTGGTTGCAAACCTTTCTGGAGGGCTCTCAAAAAGCATTTTTGTTATTGCTCTGGCATTCATGGGTTTAAGATACTGGAGTGTTGTTTTTGGAAATCTCGCTGGTTCACTCATCACTGTGCTTGTGCTTTATTCCTTTGTTTCTTGGAAGGTAAAGTTTGTGTTTGATAAGAAAATTGGATGGGAGTTAATACATTTTGGAAAGTATGTATTTGCGGTAAGTGTGCTCACATGGATTGTTTTCTCTGTTGACAAATTTGTTGTGGGTAATGTGTGTGGTGTGTCCATACTTGGTGCATATCAATTGGCATGGACATGGGGGATTTCTGTGCCAGGAATAGTTACGAGTGTGCTGGGAACTGTGCTTTTTCCCACATACTCCAGAATTGCCATGGACAAAGAGAAGATGAAAAGGGGATATCTTGAAGCAATAAAGTACATTTCACTGGTCTCATTTCCAATTGGATTTGGATTGATGTTTCTCGCACCCTGGTTTGTCAGGTTTGTGCTAGCGGGTGGAACTACAAAATGGGATACTGCAGTGCTCCCATTAATCGTGCTTGCAGGTTATGGGTTCATGATCAGCGCCACCTCGCCAGCAGGTGCAATCTACATTGCCTGTGGCACTCCAAAAATAAATTTTGTCCAGACAGCGGTGTGTGCGGGTGTGATTCTTATTCTTGTGTTTCCACTTACATTTCTATTCGGAGCAGTGGGCACTGCACTTGCGTTCTTCCTCCCACTCCCACTTGCAATCTGGATTTTCTACAATGTGACAAAACTTCTGCCTGTAACCCTGGGGGAGGTGGGTAAGATGATGATAATTCCAGCTGCCAGTTCTGTGTGTGCAGTGCCTTTTTGCTATGTGCCCCTCCTCTTTCTTTCCCCATCGCTTTTCACATTTCTCTGCCAGGCATTGCTCCTCCTGATTGCATATTCTGGTTTTGTGCATTTATTCTCAAAAGGAGAACTTACAAAGGGGTTTATTGCGCTGGTCAAAACTACGGTGCGTTTCCAAAAACAATAAATATCGGGAAAGATTGCGTAAATTGATGAGTACAGTAGAGAATTGCAGAATTATAGAGTTGCAAAAAATATCTGATGCACGGGGAAATCTTACCTTCATTGAGGGAATGAAACATATTCCATTTGAGATAAAAAGGGTTTTTTACCTTTATGATGTGCCTGGTGGAGCAACCAGAGGAGGACATGCGCACTACAAATTGGAGCAGTTCGTGATTGCAGTAAGCGGAAGTTTTGATGTAATTGTGGATGATGGAAACAATAGAAAAAAATTTTCAATGAACCGCTCGTATTATGGACTCTATATTCCTCCTCTGATCTGGCGTGAAATCAATAATTTTTCTACTGGTGCTGTATGTCTTGTGCTTGCCTCTGAAGTGTATGATGAAAATGATTACATAAGGGACTATGAAAAATTTATCAAGGTTGCTAAGGAGATGAAAAGTAATGAAAAATAATGAGAAAATTGCTCCAACAGTAAGAATTCTCGGGGATGATGTGAAAATTGGAGAAAATGTGGTAATCCATGACTATGTGGTAATTTATCCAAATGTAGTAATAGAAGACAATGTAGAAATTTTTGAGGGTGCGGTGATAGGAAAACCGCCAAAAGGTGCAAAGGCTGTAGCAAGAAAGGTTTCTTCAGAATTAAAAACAACAAGAATTGGGCGGGACGCTGTTATTTCACCGCATGCAGTAATTTATACGGATGTAACTATTGGGGAGGGAACACTGATTGGAGATGGAGCTTCAATAAGGGAAGAATGCAGAATCGGAAAAAACTGCCTTCTGAGCAGGTATGTTACTGTAAATTATAACACAACAATTGGCGATTATACAAAAATTATGGATCTTACGCACATGACGGGAAATATGAAAATCGGGTCGCATGTATTTATAGCTCCGCTGGTGGCTTCCGCAAATGATAACAACCTTGGTAGAAAAGGCTATGATGAGATGTTTATAAAGGGACCTGAAATTGAAGATTATGTGGGCATCGGCGCAGGTGCAATTCTTCTTCCCTACATCAAGATCGGGAGAGGTTCTATTGTAGGCGCAGGTGCAGTTGTTACAAAGGATGTACCCCCAAATAAGGTGGTTATGGGAGTACCTGCAAGAATTGTAAAAGAACTTGAGGAAATAGAATATGAAAATCCAGATGAATGATTTCAGGGCTGAGTACCTAAACATTAAAAGTGAGATAGACAGTGCGGTGGAAAGGGTGCTTAGCAGTGGCTGGTACATCCTTGGAAATGAAGTAAAAAACTTTGAGAGGAAATTTTCCGAGTACATAGGTACAAAATATGCAGTTGGCGTAAATTCCGGTACAGATGCACTTCTGCTCTCTCTCATGGCATTGGGCATAAAAGAAGGAGATGAGGTAATCACAGTTTCTCACACAACAACTCCTACGGTAATGCCAATATTGCTTCTTCATGCAAAGCCAGTATTTGTAGATGTATTTGAGGACACGCTAACAATTGACACCACAAAAATTGAAAAAAATATTACAGAGAAAACAAGGGCAATAATTCCAGTGCATCTCTATGGCAACCCATGTGCAATGGAGGAAATTTCTGAAATCAGCAAAAAATACTCAATTCCAGTTATCGAGGATTGCTGCCAGGCACATGGTGCACGCTATCTGGGTAAGAAGGTAGGTAATTTTGGTATTCTCTCTGCCTTCAGTTTCTATCCTACAAAAAATGTTGGTGGTTATGGCGATGGTGGTATCGTGCTCACAAATGACAGAGAGTTATATGAGCGCATAATGGCAATGCGACAGTACGGGTGGGTTGAAAGATATAATAGCGAGATTGTGGGTATCAATTCAAGGCTTGATGAGTTGCAGGCGGCTATTCTATCCGTGAAATTAAATCATCTGGATGAATGGAACGAAAAAAGACGCAAAAATGCAAAACTGTATAACGAACTTCTGGGAGAGATCCCAGCACTCAAACTACCCATGGAAACTGAAGGTGGTGTCCATGTATATCATCAGTATGTTATCCGAACACATAAAAGGGATTATCTTATTAAATATCTCAAGGAAAAAGGGGTGCAAACCCAGATCCACTACCCATTTGCAGTGCATCAGCAGACGCTATTCAAAGCACTTGGTTTCAGGGTAGATTTACCTGTAACTGAAAAAATTGTGGCAGAGATTCTTTCGCTGCCTGTGCACCCATTCCTTTCAGAAGAGGACATCCAGACGGTGTGCAGGTACATAAAAGAGGGAATACAATGCGTGTTGTGATTCCGCTGGCTGGGCTCGGCGAGGCTGGTGGGATTAAGGTACTATTTAAGCTGGCAGATTTCTTAGTTGAAAAAGGACATGATGTTACATTTATAATAATTGAGGGAAAAGATATTTACGATAAAATAAACATAAAAACAAAAGCAACCCGCATACATATTGATATTCCGCCTTTGCTCAGGATATTTAGCAGATGGGTGTTTCATGCCTTTATACCCGCCTATCTGCTTTATCGTGCAATACCTGAATGTGATGTTGTAATTGCAAATTTTTGGACAACTGCTTATTCCGTGGCTCTCTCAAAAAAACCAAAATGCAAATTGTATTACTGTCAGGCATTTGAACCCTCATTTTATTATCATGAATATTTCTATCACCTTCCAATATACAAAAGAATACTCAGCCACATCTCATACAGAATATTTAGATTTCTCTCAGCCCAAAGTTATAGGCTTGGATTGAAAATGTTTGCAAACAACGCAAAAATTGTAAGAGAAATAAAATCAATTCTCGGAAATAAAAGCATTGAGATTCCGATAGTGCCAGCAGGTGTGGATATCACTCTATATAACACGGATGGTAGAAAAAATTCCGGGAAGCCTGTTGTTGGAATAATTGTTTCCCCGAGTTTCTGGAAGGGTTCAAAATATTTTTTTGAGGGCATGGTAAAATTGAAGGAAAGGGGGAGCAGCCCTTTTGAGATTCTCTGTGCGTTTGGTCCTCCACCACCTGGTACGCCAAATGTAGAGGCAAAATGGGTGAAGCCAAAAACACAGCGTGAACTTGCAGAATTTTACAAATCAGTTGACATCCTAGTCTCTCCAATGATATTGACTGGTGAATTTCCATTGCCTCCACTTGAGGGTATGGCTTGTGGCTGCGCAGTAATCTCTACAAACCTCATTTATGGAAAATCAATGGAGAATTATTATGAAATTCCGCCAGGAGATGCAGATGCAATTGCAGACGCAGTTGAGGAGTTGCTGGCTGATGAATGTCTGAGAAAAAAACTGCAGAGGAATGGGTTAGAGCTCGCAAAGCAATTTGCATGGGAAAATATCTACACGAAGTTCATGGAGATGCTCACCAGCTTCACAGCACAAAAACAGGAAATTATATATTGAACATAAAATTATCGTGTGCTGAATGGCTTCGGTTCTCATCATCATCCTGAACTGGAACTGTGCAGATGATACAATAAAGGCAATTGAGAGTGTGTATGCTTCACATACCGAGCCAGATGTATATGATATTTTTCTTGTAGATAATGGTTCAAAAAATGAGGATGTGGTAAAACTGCGCGAGTTTTTTGATAGAAAAGGATATGATGTTCTGGAAATCAATGATACACACACCCAGATTGCAGAGAAAGGCACAAAGAAAATTTTCTACTATCAGAACCCTGTAAATTCTGGATTTACTGGGGGAAACAACATTGGCATGAAATTCGCACTCAAAAACAACTACGATTATGTATTCCTGCTAAATGCGGACGCAACAGTGGAAAAAAATACTCTGAGAATGTTGGTGGAAAAATGTGAGGGAGACAAAAGTATTGGTGTTGCAGGGCCAAAAGTGTATTTTTTTGATTTTCATGGAAGAAAAGACATCGTAAGTTTTGGAGGCGGAAGTGTAAATTTTTGGAAAGGTCATGGATTTCCAGAAGGAGGATTTCCAGACAATGAGAGGGAATGGCAGGAATGTCAAACAGATTATATTGAGGGTTCGGTTATGCTTATCCGCGCAAAGTGCCTGAAAGATTGCGGATTTTTTGATGAAAGATTTTTTGCATACTGGGAAGATACTGATTTCTGTGTTAGGGCAAAGAAGCATGGGTATAAGGTGATGTTTTTCCCACAGATAATTGCAAGACATAGAGGTAGTATGGGAGCTTATGATTTCTATTACTATTCCCCTCACAAAATACAACTTTTAAATCAGAATAGATTATTTTTTATTCAGAAAAATGCAAATTGGTATCATAAATTATTTTTTGTTTTCTATTTTCCATATCTATTCTGTGCCCAGATTTTTCTTCGGGCAATCCACAGAAGAGATATGAAATACCTAAAGAAAATCACTCTTGCTGTTATAAAGGGATTTATAGGGTATGTAAGATTAAGGGGCTAGAAATAGTATGTTCTGTAAAATGAATTCTGGTAAATACAATATGCATAGTTGTTTTTTTGTTTTAATAAATACGAATCAAAGAACTTATAGGGAGGGAATGTGTGATAGAACTTCCCTTCACATGGTATGTACTCAGAAATATAATATGCCCCTGCTGCATGTGCTAATTTTCGCCCTTCTTCAAAATTAGATTGGAAAATCCCCCAGTCATAATGGTAATCCAAATCAAATGTACGGTTTCCAATTTGGCAGGTTCCAGTAAAAAATGTTTTGGGTTTTGAAATAGACCATTCAACAGAACTTATGTGTGCGCCTTTCTTAAATTCCTGAATATACATCAGCGAAGCAAAGTTATTAAGGGTGTTTTTTTCAGCAATCACTGCTGTTGTACCACTGTATGGAGCGTGGTTCAACAGTAATCCTTCCCCTGTGTCTCTATATTTCAGATAAAGGGCATTTGAAATTGTGCTCTCGTCACTTCTCATAACAGGGTTGAAAATTATCCGGTTCTTTAACCTGCCTGAATAGTCGTAGTTGTAGCTGCATATAGAAAATGCCGGCGCTAAAATAACAAGATAGATAATGAACAAAGCGATAGGTGTTTTCAGTTTTTCCATCCTCAGCGCACCTCTAAACCAGTAGTACAAAACTCCCACAAAAATTAATATAAGGATTGTAAATAAACCGAGTTCAAAATACTGGTAGCGGTATACATACACCACCCCCACAATCGCACAAGGTAAAATTGCAAAAAAGAAAACTAAAACAGTAAACTTATTTTTTTTCTTGAGAAGATACTCTACACCTATACCTGCGAAGAGCGCCAAAAAAAGTGAAAAAACTATAATAAAATATGTTAAGTCAACATAAACTTGAGAGAAAAAGAGTATTGCTATGAGCAGAATCTGGTTTGTGCGTGAGATTTTGTCCAAACAGATCACAAGGATGCCAAATATTCCTAAACCAAATAGAATTCCATAATACATAATGTATGTCCAGACAAATGCTACATAAACATTCTGTCCAATCTCTATAACCTGGAAAGTCATAAGCTGGGGAAGGGTTTTTGCATATGGGAAGATTGAAAAGCCATAGAAAGGAAGGAAATACAATATAGCCACAACCACAATGAAAAGGTAGCGGGACCATTTACTCAGCCTCAGTTTAAGCATTGGTGTAATTTTCATTACTATCGTAAGGACTTTTTTCCCAAATAAAAATACAATAAATGGTACTGTAACAAAAGGCAGATAATAGAGAAATGTTAGGTGTGAACAAGAACCTCCTATTCCGAATAAAAAAGCCAGAACAAAATATTTAGCCTTTTCTACTTTTCTGACTGTAAAGATTTGGTAAGTTACAAAAAAGAAGAGAACAAGAAATAGGAGTGCAAGCGCCCGACTTCCAACAGCAACCCACTGTGAATCTCTCATAATGTATTGAGGAAGAATGAGAGCAATTGGCGGAATAAACTGACAAAGGGGATGTTTAATAAACTTTCTTGCTGTAATATATGTTGCCATTACAAACATAGCCGAAACTATCAATGAAAACAACGTATTTGTGGTTATCATGTGTGGAACAGGTATAACACAGTAAAGCGCACTCTCAGCAATCATTATTCCAGATGTATCTGAGGCAGGATAGAACCCCATAAATGAAAATATTGGGTGAAGCAAATATGGAATGTACCCAAGTTTTGCAATTAAAATTGCCTGGGAAGCATTTGTGCAATCGTCGGGATTTATCGGTGGGAAATTACTAAATGGCCAATGTATAACTACTGATAACAACAAAATTGCGATGAGCCCAAAGATTGCGGTCTTTTTGAACGAGTTTTTCATCTCCATACCCATATTCCTTGGTGTATATATTCATATTCCCACAGATTAAAAGAAGCAATGGGAGCATAGAAAAAATACTACCGTGTTTTTCTGGTAATTTATGTTGTGAAATTTATAGAATAAATCTACACACCCGTTTGTAAAAATACACATTCCACATCAAGAAAATCTTTGGTATTGAAAGTTAAATCTGGAGAGGCAGTCTAAAATCTATTTTTACAATCTCTTGCCAGTTTTTTTCTTTCTTATTTTCCATAATATACCTCCTCATAAACTTTCCATGTTTCTTCAGCAGTTTTTCTCCAGCTAAATAATTTAGTTCTTTCTAAACCCCTTTTAGATAATTCCTTTCTTAAGCTTTCATTTGTTAATACTTCATGCATTGCTTTGGCCAATCCTTCAACATCATAAGGATTAACCATTATTCCTGCAT
>JBMFNP010000028.1:0-20707 GCA_049970095.1 Thermoplasmata archaeon
TTGTTTTCCGCTCACGCAAAAAGATTTTATTCTTTTCAATCCATTTTACTATTCTTTCAATCATCCCATCCCCTCTAGGTAAACCTATGCTTAAGAGGGGGATGGGATTGGGAGTATTTAACCCTTAAGTTGACAGTCTCGGTCGGGGAACGCAGAATTTTGGCACTGAGTTTCTATAACTTTTTCCACATTTCCACTCCGAAAAGGTTAAAACCCTGATTGGATTAAAGAAAATGAGAGCAATGGGGAATGAAAATCTGATGCTTGCGTTTATAGAGAGTTTCGCACCTGAGGAGGAGGTAGATGAGCACGCAAGAAAAACACTCTCTTCATTGTTATTTGAATTTTCAAACCGTGAAAAGATTGTGCTTGCAAATGTGCGATATGTTCTGGATGACAGGAAATATTCTTCGATTATGGACATCCTTTTTGAAAATAATGATTTTGAGAGCCTTCAGATTTGCTTTGTCAAGCCAAAGATAAATGCGAACTGGGAATATGATGCACCCACAGTTGAAATGAACATCAAAAAAGGGGGGACTGGGAATATTGTGCTTGCCTCTCCATTTGATCCATATTCCTACAACAGGTGGGATATGGAGCATCTACATGCAACCGAGGAAAGTGCGATGTTCAGAGTGTATATGCTGGAATTTTTCTACCCTGAATCAATCCGCTCAATGTCGCTCCGTGGAGACCTTGAAAGAAAGTATCCGTTTTCATTTGACCTTTTTTTATTTGAGGACCTTCTTAAATTTACGAAGAGATATGGCGTTCTTCCTATTCTGCTTAGGGTGTGTGCATATACAAAATATTTTAGGTTCACATATGACATAGACATTGTAAATGATACACTAATAGCAAATTTCAGGGCAGGTAGGTTTCCAGTTTCTGCAAGGGTATTCAGACATCCGAAACAATATTATTTTCTGGACAGAATCCTTGCCACCAGCGATATTGGTTACAATCCAAAGAAAGTGCTGGAAACTGCATTTGAGACAAACGGGGTTTCTGTTTATGACATTGCAAATTCTTTCGGGTTATCTGAAAGAATGGCAGAGGGTGCACTGGAGGCTTGTGTAAAGCATGGCTTTCTTGAAAAGGTGGGAAAACCCCCTAGGATCTCATATATTCCGAGATTTGAGAATTTTGGTGGAGTGATTGAATACACACTCCCGCATCCTGTATATGAGCAAACCGAGAAAAAAATGGAAACAGAAGCAGAGGAAAGAAAAGAAGAAGAGAATGTGTGTCCTGTGTGTCACGGCAGAAAACTACCTGGTGAAATTGTGTGCGAACATTGTGCCAGAGCATCAGAAATTCTTGCGGAAGAAAAAGGTTCTGAGGTTGGAGAGATTGCTGCTAGCATTTTTAGTAGTGCGGTTTCAAGAGAGGTAGAGAGGGAAAGCACAGAGGGAGCGGAAATATCTAGCCAGCCCCAAAATGAAAATAAAGTTGCAGAAGGCACACAAAAAGTGATAGAAAAAACAGAAGGAAAGGCTATGTGCCGATGCCCAAGTTGTGGCTTCCATGCAAAAGGTTCAATCTGCATCAGTTGTGGTTATGCACTGCTGAATAAAAATCTCTGAACATCTGAATATGAGGAAAAATGCAATTATGGAGATTAACGCACATATTATTCCAATCACCAGAAAAAGAGTAGTAAGCCCTGAGAGGATTATCACTGAGAAAAGCCCAAGCGCTGCAGAGGCAATTCCCCAACTTCTATATTTTCCTTTTCTTATATAGTACGCACCCAATAATGCAAAGCACCCCACAAAAATCGAGAGTGTGCAGGATACCATGAGATTTGCAATATACTCATCCACTGTTGCAAATTCTGTAAGAGTTTTGCTTGTAGTTCCATTTCCTTCTTCCATCTGAATTGTGAGATGGTTGTCAAGATACTTTCCCACAACTACGGTTCCATGAATTTTATTGTAGCCAGGTTTATCAAATGTGAGATTATAGGCGCCCGTAGTCAAAGAAAGGTTGAAGTTTCCATCTGCATCTGAATAAACTGTGAGGTTTTCTCCTTCAACTGAGATTTTCACATTTTCCAGTGGTTGCAACATATTGGAGGATGTGATTTCCCCCCTCAGAATCACTGTATGTTTAAAGCTCTCGTCATAACCCGCAAAGAAGAGCATACTGGCTGCAGCAAGATTGAGGATAGCCAGAATTAGAAGGAAAGCAAATGCGGAAAGCAGAAATTTGTGCGCTGGTAATCTCTGGGCAGGTACAAATGGAGTTGAATACTTTACCATTTCACAGTAGTATTTGGGTGGTGGATAACCTGGTGGGTAGGGGTGGTAATATGGTGTGTAATAGTATGGATACTGGCTTGAAGGTTGCGAATACAGTGGGGATTGAGGATTGGTGCCGGGCGAGGGCGAGTTCATGAATTGCAGAGTATTTGGAAAGATAAAAAATTTTGGTTTGATTGATGGGGGCATAAAGTGGCTTGCAATATTTGTGCTTGGAAACTGGTTCTGGGTACTTTGAGGGAACTGCTGGTATGACAGCACTGCGCAAGAAGGCAACTACTGGAGCAACTGGGATGGTGCAAGGGATAACTATCCGCTATCAGATCCCACACATGAGGTCTCTACCATAGTAAGATATCTTTTTCCTTTCTATTTCCTTTCTATTTTTATTTTGTTTATTTTGTGAACTGGGTTGCATTTTCAATCCAGTTCTTCACATACTGGCCACAATTGCTTCCTATTTCAATTTCCTCCTTTGCTCCTATGCTCACAATCACATCAAAACCTGATTTTTTGAAATTCTCAATGATGCTCAGGCAGGGATTACCCTCATACGATAGCAGACTCTGGATCCCATTTTTTTCCGCCCGCTTTGTCGGATTTACAGGCGTGAGTTTAACCAGAAACTTCTCTGGATTGAATAGTTTTTCAATAACTTCTGGCTCTACTGGTATGTTTTTTCCAAGTGCAAAATTGAGGTTTATTTTTCGGTCTGTTTTATCCCAGTATCTCTCACCGAATGCTGCAATCTCCTGCAATGAAAGTTTTTTTATAGGCATCAGCCAATCCCTCACCTTCTCATCAGTTGAATTTATTGAGAACTGGAGCTGAAATTTTCCGTTTCTGAAATAACCTTCCTTTATCTCAGCAATTTTCTCAAGGTTTTTCACTGCACATAGGGGTGCAGTGGTGGCAATGCATGCCATTGGCGCATTTGGCTTGCATAAATCTGGAAGTTCCACTAATGCATCCAGAACCTCAGAATTCAGCAACGGCTCACCCATCCTTGCATAATGCACCTTCAATTTATCAGTTTTCATATAATTTCTGGTAGAAAGCACATATTTAATCTGAGCAAGAAGCTCCGCCTTTGAAAGATTGCCTCTGTAATCTCCACCTGCATCACAGATTCTGCAATTAACTGGACATCCAAATTGCGTTGAAATATTAATACACCACTTTTTTTCTCTATGCACCCCTGGTTCCGTAGAATCCACAAACTCTGCCATGTACTCCAGCGAATTCCTGAATTTTGCAAGATATATTATTGCGTTTTCCTCAATTCCTTTTTTTCCTATTACTTCCATCTGGATCCCTCAGATATTCTGCAACCAATGTTGCGGCTTTCATTCCACTTCCAAGTGCGCTGGACACATACCTACAGGAAGGGTCTGCGAAATCTCCAGCAGCATACATTCCCTTGCAAATCATGCCATGTATTAATCTTTTTCTTCCAATTTTTTTTGCAATCTCAGCGGGTAGGATTCCCAAATCCCTTACCTTCCCAGTGCACATCAAAATCTTATCCAGCACCAATGGAATGCTTCCCTGCCTAACATTGCTGGCATGCAAAATTATTTTTTCACCTGTTTCTATGTGCGCAATTCTGACATGTGTGAAAATCTTAATACCAGAATTATTTCTTACCCTTTCTACAAGTTCAGGTATTGCTTTTATCCCACTCCTGCCCAGCAAATAAATTGTTCCCCCCTTACCTGCAAACTGAAGTGCTGCGTCAAAGCCGGCATCTCCAAGCCCTATAATCCCCACATTTCTGCCCTGCACATCACCCACATCTCTTATCCTGTAAAAAATTCTCATGTCATCAACAGCCAGTGATTTCTTTGGAACAAGCCCTATTGCAATTATTACTGCACTTGCCATAATCTCATTTCTTTCACATTCCAAAACAAAAATATTATTATTTCTGGTGATTTTAGAGACCCGTTCAAAAATAACCTCAATGTTATATCTTGCGATGTTCTTTTCCAGATTCTCAATCAGTGTTGCCGCATTTGCACCTTCCTTTAAAACAGGCAGGTTTTCTATGAGGCTTGCATCATGAAGCGTGCCTCCAATGCGCTCTGCTTCAATCCCTACAACTGAGAAGCCACATCGCTTCAACTGGACACATGCGGTAACACCTGCAGGACCTAACCCCACCACCGCCACATCATAAATCATATCCACAAGCCCTCCATTCCAGCACTGTGTCTGTCGTCACTATTCTGGCAAATCCATGTGCTAGGTTTCTCAGTGTAGCGACATGAAATTCCTCGGTATATGTAGCGGTGGCATCCGCAATAAAGAACACCTCAAATCCATGGTTGAATGCATCCCTTGCCGTGGTCTCACAGCACAGGTTTGTAAGCACCCCTGAAATGTAAACTCTCTCCACATTTTTCTCTCGTAGCAATTTTTCCAGTTCTGTATCCTTAAATGCAGAATATGTGTGCTTTACAATAACAGTACCACTGGGTTTTACTCTTTCATCAATATGTGAAAAATCATCATTTTCAAAAAGTCCATCACCCCACCACTTGCACATGCTTGTATCTGGCAAATCTATATGTCTGGTGTAAATTCTTTTCTTGAACTGCTCCACCAGCCTTGTTATATTATAAATTACAACATCAATTGAGGGAACGAATGCGTGTGATTGTGGCTCAGTGAAATATTTCTGGAGATCAATCACAATGAGTCCAGCATTCCCAGATATTTTTAAAGGCAACTGCACTTTTGTGCCTCTCAACCCTTCTAATAGTTTGTACCAGAATGCGGTTTTTTCCTTACAATTTTCCAATGTTAGATATTTCTCCTTTTTCATTGAAGTAGGGAATACATGAGGTAACCATAAACCTTATGAATATCTATGTAATTGGGGGTATGAGCGTGTAAGATATGCCGAACATACCAATGGTTGAAAGCGTGCTTAACGATATCAAAGCCAGAGAGCATGTAAAGGACGCATTAGTGGTATCTAGGAGTGGCATGCATATTGCCGGCTCGCCACCACCAGGTGCACATCTGGAGACATTTGTTGCAATGTCCGCAATATTGTTAGGTGCTGCAGAAACAGCGACCTCAGAGCTGAAGGAAAGCCTGAACTATCTATCCGTGAACCTCAGGGATACCAGAGTTCTGATATTCAGTGCAGGACCAAAGGCACTCCTTGTAGTGAGGGTAAACGCTGACGCCACTGAGAGTTTGCTTCCTGTGCTGACGGAATACGCCAAAAAACTTCAGGGAATGCTCTAATTCAGTTTTTCAGATAGTGTTTTGTTTTTGGGTAGCTGGAAGTAGGGATTTTTAAACCTGTTCACTACAATGTGTAGTTTCTCAGAATACCATCTGGCACATGGTCATTACACCGTAAGGTTTAAAAAGAAAAAACAAATTTTTCTATCAGAAAAAAATAGAGGTGAAAAGAAATGAACAACATGAAAATGTTGGGTGTAGGGCTTGTGATGGGAATAGTTGCAATGCTGTGTCTCACTGCATTCGGCTCTTTTGGCGTGAGTGCGCAAACAGCGGCAGTGAATGTGAATAAAGCAATAAAAGCGGATTATCAAAGTGCACTGGATACCACATTAACAGGTTGGACATCAAGTGGAAATGCGCAGTGGGTTGTGACAACCACAGGTGCATATTATGGGGGTTCCTGTGCAAAGAGTGGAACAATTACGCATAACCAGGAGTCAAAACTTTCCGTTACTGTTAGTGGACCTGGAACACTGAAATTTTACTGGAATGTGAGTTCTGAATTAAATTATGATTTCCTGAAGTTTTACATTGATGGGGTAGAACAGGCAAGAATAAGCGGTA
Source organism: Thermoplasmata archaeon (assembly GCA_049970095.1). Lineage (GTDB taxonomy): Archaea > Thermoplasmatota > Thermoplasmata > Lutacidiplasmatales > SKW197 > SKW197. The sequence continues at coordinate 6,093 of JBMFNP010000028.1, forward strand.
CAAATAAGGTGTGGGAACAGAAAACTTACACAATTGCTTCTGGCACACACACACTTACCTGGAACTATACAAAGGATTACAGTGTAAACAAAGGTTCTGATTGTGGCTGGCTTGACAAGGTGGAATATACTGGCGGCGGTGGCGGAAGTGTGAGTATTGGAGAGGCTGTTGACAATACACAACTCACATGGACAACTGGTGGAAATGCAAACTGGTATGGACAGACAGCAACCTATTATAGTGGAGGAGATGCAGCCCAGAGTGGTGTTATCACACATAACGAAGTTTCATATGTGCAGACAACAGTAACGGGTCCTGGAACACTGAAATTTTACTGGAAAGTAAGTTCCGAAAAGAATTACGATTTCTTGATTTTCTATATAGACGGTACCGAGCAGACAAAGATAAGTGGAGAAGTGGGCTGGGAACAGAAAACCTACACAATTGCATCTGGTACACACACACTGCAGTGGAAATACAGCAAAGATTACAGTGTAAACAGCGGCAGTGATGCTGGCTGGCTTGACAAAGTGGAGTTCACTGCAGGCGGCGGTGGCGGTGGTGGCGGCGGAGATGGTGGTGTCAACAGGTATGCAGTAGTTGTGGGCATTTCCGACTACAAGGCAATCTCAGACCTGAGCTACTGTGACGAAGATGCAAATGCCTGGTACGATTACCTTGCTGGTAAGGGCTACACAGGCAACAATATCAAAGTGTATGGAGACAAAACTAATTCCTACCACAAGTATGATGGCGTGGCAACTGAGACAAATGTGAAAAATGCCCTTAGCTACTTTGTGTCCGTAGCAGACGCTGATGACATCCTGGTGTTTGCTACAAGTGGGCATGGTGACAAATCCAGCAGCACAAGCCACTTCCTCTGCATGTGGGACTGTGGTGCTGGTGAGGATGGCAACGATGGATACCTCTATGATACAGAGCTTGCAAATATTTTCAAGAACGCACAGTGCAAGATTTTCATATTCACTGATCACTGCAGGAGCGGAGGTATAATTCCTGAGATCAGTGCGATGCCCAATGCAGCAAATGTATATATGACCACAACATGCGGACCAAATGGCTATGGCTATGATGAACCAAACTACCAGCATGGTGCCTGGACATACTGGTTCCTTGTATCTGGGCTAGTGAACAAGGGGTATACTAATATGGAGGACTGCTTTGCATATGCGGACGGGCAGTACAACCCTGGCGGTAATGACGAGCCCATGGAGTATGATGGAAACACAGCCACAAAATTCACACTCTAAACCTACACCTCTAATTTTTTTTGTTTTTTGATTTTTGTTTTGTATTTTGTAATTATTAAATATTCTTACACCTTCTCCCCACTATGCAGGACACGATTGTAATCTCAATCGGGGGCTCGGTTTTTCTGAAAGGTTCTGATTACATAAGAGCAATTGGCAGCATGCTTGATACGCTTTCAAAAAACTACAGATTTGCAGTTACAGTGGGTGGTGGTAGAATTGCTAGAGAGTACATAAACATGGGAAGAGAACTTGGCGGAGATGAAACTACGCTTGATGAACTGGGTATTGCAGTAACTAGGTTAAACGCGCGTCTCCTAGTTCTTGCACTGCCCTCAGCTTATCCCTTAATTCCAGAAACTGTGGAAGATGCATATAGATGCTTCAGGCAGGGCGGGATTGTTGTAATGGGCGGCACCACGCCAGGCCACACAACGGATGCAGTTGCCGCAATGCTTGCTGAGAAAATGAGAGCAAAAAAACTAATAAATGTCACCAATGTGGATGGACTCTATGATAAAGACCCCAGAAAATACAGTGATGCAAAAAAGATTGAGCGGTGCACATTTGATGAATTGTTAAAGATGCTTTCACAATCTGAATATACTGCAGGACAGAGTCATATATTTGATTTGCTGGGCGCAAAAATCCTGAAAAGGGCTGGTATCAAGCTCATAATAGTGAGCGGGGAAAATATTGACCTTCTGAAAGACGCAATTACAGATAAAGAACCTGGAGGAAGATGGACTGAAATTGAGTGATTCACTCGCTTTCAAAAATCTTTTTTAATGTTTCTGGCTCTTCAGTTTTTTTTGCCTTCCATAAGATGTATTTGTACACCCCGACAATTGCAACAATTAAAATCACAATAAAACCCAAAATTGCATAAACCAGTGCATCCATCATTTCTGTGATTTTCTTATCTATATCTTTGAACCTGTTCATGTCATCTACATTCAAATCATCTGGATTTACATAGAGCACTGCAAATGTAAGCACCCTGTTGTTGCCAATTGTGTCTGTGAGATTTACAGTAATGAAGTTAACACCTTTAGTAAGATTCAACTGATATGAAAAATTCCCTTTTGCATCCACATAAACTGAAACATTGTTGATAAATAATTTTGCTCCCGGCTCTGTGCTTCCATTAATTGTGATTTGAGGATTGGTCACTGTTTGAGGCAGAGAAAGATTTAGAGGTGGTGGTGTGGTATCTAATGTTACTGTGAAATATCTGGAATTTACATTTCCCGCAACATCCATGGCACTTATTCTTATTGTGTTCTCGCCCTCTGAAAGCAAGATGGAGACAGAAAATCTCTGATTGCTCAACATCACCTTCATTGAGTTGACGATGACATAATTCTCAGGGTTTGCGTCTCTGATGACCCCTGAGAGCGTGAACACAGGATTGGATGTAAGGGTTTCATAAGGGTTAAGAATGAGTTGTGGGGGGGTTCTGTCCAGCACAAGCATCATTGTTGCAGTGTTCTCATTCCCAGCTGCATCCCTCGCTACTGCAGTTATTAGGTTTTCCCCTTCAACACCAAGTTCAATGCCCACACTAAACCTTCCGTTTTCTTCAACCCTTGCATTTGCACCGTTCACAGTAACCATAGCACCTGCTTCAGTTAAACCGTACACGCTCACATACGAACTTTTCAACACCGCACCATTCTCAGGCGCAAGCACTATGAGCGGGGGTGGCGTGGAGTCCAGACATATCTTCCTGTAATCTATTGCGGTATTGCCGGCATTGTCAACTGCTTTTATCTCTATGAGATTCCAGCCCTCAAATAGAATAATCTCACAGAAGAATGTGCCCACACCATTTGATTCCGCAAGATGCTGATTTACATACACGGTTGCATCTTGGGAGCATTCACCCGTGACAAAGATGTGCCTTTCTTTTGTTAAAAAGTAATCTTCGGGTGCTGTAACCCTTAAATAAGGTGCAGTTCTATCAATTGTAAACCAGGTTTCTGTGCGGTTTTTCATTCCGTTTGCATCGTAAATTTCTACGATAAGGGAATAATTGCCTTCATCTAATAAAATTGGAAGCGAAAATTCTGTAGCATTCCAGATACAGAAATTTGTGTAATTAGCGCCGTTAATGTAAAGCAACAGGCAGGATACATAACTCTTGAGTGTGCCTTCGCTATCTTCATACTTTCCATATATTTTCACCTCTTTCTGGACTGTGCCTGGATCCGGTGAAAAATCAGTGAAATAAGGTGGTAAATCCAAAAGTTTTTCAGAAAGAGGGATGAGACAGGGTGTTGCCGTGTTTCCTAGAGAAAGAGCCAGAACGGAATAGTATGTGCCAGGTTGAGATGGAGAATGCGGAAGTTCAACACCGATATAGAAATCCATATATGGAGGCACATTCCCTTCTGGAAGCACATTTGCAGATACATTATTTCCGTACACGAGCACCCATGAAAGATTTGCCACTACATCACTCCCAGCACAAACTTTAAGTGCATAATTTCCTGCAACCATTCTGGGAATGAAAATCCCCTTACCAGAAGAATACGCAAGAATCTCAGTGCAATTCTCATCCACAAGATATAGAGAGACCCAGGCATTTTCTGCATTGCAGATAAAGGTCACTGTTTCATTCAATACCACACGGATTTCTGCAACTTCAGAAGTATTCAATGTGAGTTGATATTCTTTGGCACACTCCAAGCCCATGGCAGTTGCAGAGATATTCACATTGCCTGATGCAATTCCAGATAACTCAAACTTATTTGTCCACCACACACTCTCAATGTGTGCATCCCCAGAGATTGCCATGGTAAATAAATGCATCATAAGTATTTCTGAGGATGGTGCTCCTGGTGCTACACAAAATCTTATTGCATTCAGTCCCTCAACCAGTGGAAGGAATATTGTGCTTTCATTTGCATTGTCTGTGGCTTGAGCAAAGTAACCAAAAGCGGTGGTAGATAGCATTGTCCCTGGTCCAAATGTCTTCCTGTATAGGATTGAAAACACATCTGGATAAAGAAGATAATGTTCTACAAAAAGTTCATCTGTAGCATGCACAGAAAGCACCACATATGTCCACATTGTGGAAGTATTCTGGGGAATATCTATGTAAAACCAGGAATCATGGACCCCTGCAACCACCGAATTACCTGTATAATTTGCATCCGAAAGATTGTAAAGATTGTCTATGTACATTCCTACATTGATTTCATAAGGCATTGCCTTCGTAAAATTATCTGAAGAGATTAGGAGTTTCCCAGTGTAAATTCCAGGGAGCGCATCTGCAGGTACCGATAAGTTCAGATTGCAAGGCATTGCAAAATTTGCAGGAATAAAAGCAGACACACTTTTTATCCAGTCAAAACTGGTGATTGCAAAAAATTCTATGCTCAGGCAGAAGTTTAGTGCTGTTGTTTCACTTTTTGGCGTGAATTTGAGAAATACCCCTTCCATGCTTGTCCAGTTTTTGATTCCAATGTTGAGTGCTCCAATTCCCTCTTTCATTAGTGTATAGCCTAACATCTCAATTTCACCAGGGTCCTCCACAAAATTTCCATTGTAGTCAAACCATGCATACATTTCTACATCAATGCTGCCTGTGTTTCTGACACCGTCGCTAGCAGTGATTGCTACCTGTATCACAGCCGCAGTTTTATCTATTAAATCAGTGATTGATAGAAACCCAGAGGAATTTGCTTCCAGCCTGAAAGAGATACCCTTTGCGCTTGTTTTATTAAGTTTTTCTGGGAATATTGTTATCTGTTTGTCTGTGTTCAGATTAAGAAGGGTGATGTTTTTACTGTAATTATTTCCTGCATAAACTAGATTGGAGAAACTGGGATATGCTATGCCTCCGTAATCACCAAATACAAGGTTTCTTGGGGAGATGCACAATGTGTCTGCAGAGTAATTTTCAATACTCACCGCAAGTGTTTCATTTAGCCAGCCACTACCCTGCACTGTAGAAGCCAGCAAGGTATTTTCACATGCACTTGCAAGATTTTCTCTTATTTTATCAGGGTTAACTTTAAGTCCATGTGATTTCACAATTTCCACAAGTTTTGCAATAACTCCGGCAGTAAATGCTGCACTTATGCAACTTCCAGAGTAACTCTCCACTGAATTGTTCCACTGATATTGTGATTGGGCAAATGAAGAGTGAAGCATTGCATACCCACTGGCAAGTAAACTTACAGTGCCAGATGTATCTGCAGAAACAATATTTCCATTTCCGGCAATAATACCTGCACCTGCATAAATCCCGTATATTGAACTGGGCCCCTCGGATGAAGAGATTGCAGGAAACACAAACAGCACACGGGAGTCGGAAAGCAAGGAGGTTAGGTAGCGGTCTATGTAGCCCCAGTAATTTGTTTTTGCTTTAAAAACAAAATTTGAGAGACACACATCCCCTTCATCTCCAGACCTTGGCAGATAATCCGCACCATATGCACAGAATGTCCATGCCTCAAATATATTTGTGTCCTCTTTCACAACCACAGGCAGAATTTTTGTCTGATTAGCGCAACTTAAAATGGCTTCAGCAATCTGTGTCCCTGTGCCATTACCGAAATCCCCAAAAAAACAAAGCAGAGAACCTTTTTCGGGCACAAGGTTTTTAAAGCCAAAGCGCTCTGCAACAAATCTTCCGTATGGGAGGGGGTTATTACCATCAGAAATCCAATACAACAACCCAGTAGAAATATCTGGTAAACCATCTCCGTTGAGGTCCTTCGTTGCAATTGGGCTTCCTCTCCGCAATGGTTGTTCATTTCTGAAAGAGAAATCTCCATCTGTATCAACAAAGACCGTATCGTAATCCCAGAGAGTACTGGCGTCTGTGGTTATCACCGCAATTCTCTTGTCGCCTTTGCTTCCGTTATAAGGCATGTATCCAATGTGGAATGTAGAAGATACCGAGGGAATCCCTGTGACATCATATGTACAGTTATCAAAATCTATGTAAATTGAATTGTTTTTTACATACGCAGTTGCGTTGTAGTGAGTATCCGCAAACCATGAGTGATTTGAGAGCATTCCATCTTCCAGATAGTCATAAATTGAGGCAAAGTCAAAAACCTGCGGAAAACCAGCGTATGGCGATGCATTTTCCCAGATTGCATAGGTATTTGCAAGCACAGGTAGCCCGAACTCTATACCATCCGTGAGGATAAGGGTAGTTGTATTGTTTCCAGTGTAAGGGGTGTGTGATTGGGATGAAGAATTGATGAACTTTTTCTCTGGGGAAATTTTAATTAAATCAGGGTATTTTCCAACAAATAATGCGTTGCTTAATTTCTCAATTCTTGGAATCTGCCATGGCCATACATCTATTACCGGATATATCAGTTTGCTGTAGGTATTTTCTATTCCAAACGAAACATTAATTCCCAGAGCCCTCAACTCTTTTCCTAAACCATCTATATTTTCAGTAGCAATATACACCCTTATCTTGCTTCCATTTTCAATTCTGGTGCCTAATAACTCAGGGTCTATCGGTCTATCAGAGAATTCAGGGTTGCTTTTCCCTGAAGCTTTGGGATTGTCTGGCATGGATTTCTCATGATTATCGCTTGGTTTAACACTCTCTAGTGTGGTGCCATATACATGCCATGCAGGCATTTGTGTGAGGAGCATAAAAACAATGATTACAAACCACTTTTGCATGGTAGGTGTTATCCAATGGAGGTATATATTTTTTGGCGATGTTTCTCATTGATGGGTGCAAAAAATCCCAAATGTGTGGAGAAAAAGTGCGTACATGAGGGTGCGGAATACTGTGAGTTTGAGTTGACATGGGAGGTGTGATTGCTTAAAGCACCAGCATTGCATCTCCGAAGCTGAAGAATCTGTATCTTTGTTCAATTGCAATCCTGTAAATTTCTAATAGCCTTTCCTTCCCCACAATTGCTGAAGTAAGAAAGAGTGGTGTGGATTTTGGAAGATGAAAGTTTGTGATAAAGGCATTTACAGGGCTCTGAAATTTATAGTTAGGATAGATGAATATTTTAGCCAGACCTTCACATGGATATACCACACCATCTTTGGATGCGGATTCCAGTGCACGCATGGTAGTGGTACCCACACAGCATACCCTATTCCTGTTTTTTACTGCATAATTGATAGCGCTTGCAGTCTCTTCTGGAATTGAAAACCATTCCTCCTCCATGCAGTGTTCCTCCACATTTTCGCATTCAGGGATATGGAAGGTGCCATAGCCAACATGAAGTGTAAGAAAGAGCAGGCGCACACCTTTCCCACGCAAATTCTCAAGCAGTTTTTCAGTGAAATGGAGTCCTGCTGTGGGTGCTGCCACAGAGCCATTTGTTTTTGCATAAACCGTCTGGTAATCCTCCTCTCTCTCCAGTTCTTTTTTAATATAAGGGGGTAAGGGAATTCTGCCATGCTTTTTTATTATTTCATCCAGTAGAGGTGATGTGCATACCCATCTTTTGCCTTCCTTGTAAATCCGCAGTGCATAATCACCCGCATAAACTGTAAATTCCTTACCATTTAACTTACCGCTGGCTAATGCCTCCCAGTGCTCCTCATCTATTTTCTTCAAAAGTATAATTCTTACCCTCCCTCCTGTCTCCTTTACTGCATCAATTTTTACTGGTACAACTTTCGTGTCATTCATTACAATTACATCACCACTTTCAAAGTAATCCACAATTTCATAAAATCTGCGATGCTCAATCCTTGAGTTGTTTTTCCAGATAACCAGTAATCTTGCATTATCTCTTGGCTTGGCAGGCTCCTGTGCAATAAGCTCCTTTGGCAGCGCAAAATCAAATTCTGCAATTTTCATTGTAACATGCCCGAAACAATCTCTCTTGTAGCCTTCTCCCAATCCTTTGCCCTCACAATTCCGCTTGCCAGAAGAATGCCTTCCGCTCCAAGCTCAATTGCCTTTGCTACATCCCTCCCACTCTTTACACCAGCACCGCATAGCACCTTCACCTTGCTGGAAATTTTTTTCACTCTTGCTACTGTTCCTGAAATAACTTCTGGCTTTGCGGTAGACACTGCAACATCTCCGCCAATTAACTCTGGTGGCTCAACAGCGACAAAATCTGGCTCCATCGCTGCAACTGCACAGCTCGTATTTACATTGTTTGTGCATACAACAGAAACCATCTCAAGCTTCCTGCACTTTTCAATTAAGAATTCTATATCAGCAAGTTTAAGTCGGTGTTCAGCATGGTTTATGAGTGTGCCTCTTGCCCCAGCATCCCTTATGTTTTCCAGCACCACAAATCCTGTGTGGCTTCCAAATTCAATAGCGTCTGCATGCTGGCTCAAAACTGGTATTTTTACATTCTCCGCAATTAATCTGATGTCCGGCATACTAACTGCCACCGCAATTTCCACACCATGCTCCATTGCAATTTTTTCCAGAATTTTACTTAATTCCAGTCCTTTTTTTCCGAAGCTCACATCATACATCTTGTAATTCACAATTAACACTGGTGTTTTTAGCACTTCAACCACCTTTTCCATTTTTGATATGCACATCCATCTGCGGGAACGGTATTTCTATTCCCTCTTTTCTGAAGCGCTCAAAAAGCATTTTCCGAATTTCTGATTCCACCCTGTACTTTGCATTGTAATCCTTTACCTTGAAGAAAATCACAAAATCCAGTGAAGACTCTCCGAAATTCCGGAACCGCACCACAGGTGCCACATCCTTACTCCTTACAACCTCCTTGTGAGAATTTACAACCTCCTCAGCTACCTGCATAACCTTTGCGGGGTCAGAACTATATGAAACAGAAAAATCCACCCTTCCCTGTAAGGTTTCAGTAGGCTCAACAATATTTACGATTCTTTCAGAGCAAAGTTTGTTGTTGGGCATAACTACCCTCACATCCTCAAAAATTGAATAAAATCTTGTGCTTCTTAAACCTATTTTCTCAACTTTGTACCACTTGTCGCTCTCACCTATAGTCACAACGTCTCCTTCTTTAAAGGGTCTGTCAAGAAGAAGAATCATGCCAGAAAAAAAGTTTGAAAGCGAATCCTGGGCAGCAAAACCAATAATCAATCCGAGAACTCCCATACTGGCAACAAGGAGGGTCACATCTACAGAGAATACCTTGTTTACGAAATAAACAAGAATCACAATAACAATCACCACTCCTCCTACCTTATCAAAAACAGGCACTAAAATGTCATCAATGTTAGTCTCAGTTTTCGCTGCCACCTTTGAGAAAAAGTAAATTATAACATCCTTCCAGAGCCTGTAAGCCATATACCCAAATAGTAAAATCACAACACTCCAGTATAAATTATAGAGATAGAAATAGAACACATCTGGCAAATCCAGAATTTCTGTTGAGGATACCACGGCATAAGTCACAAAAAACGCAAGCAATGGTTTTCTAACAATCGCAAGAATTCTATCGTCCAGATCAGTTTTTGTGCGTCTTACCAAGCGGGTAATAATCTTTTCAATTGCGTAGTAGAGAGAGACTATAATGATAAACCAGAGAATTACATCCAGGATGAATATACCATACACATTGTTGAATGGATATGGCAGAAAGTTTTCAAAAATTCCAAGCACTTTTTCTGTGGTCATAACCCCTACATAATTTATGGCTATTGCGAATTCAAAGATTTGCACATCACTGGTGTTCATTGCATCCTTTATCTGGAAGATAACAATCCCTTTTTTCTGGTCTGTTCGCTTATAGGGTTTCATAGAAACACTTACCTCTTTCATGCTCTTTGGCTCCATTACAAAATAATTTTGGTCTATTGAGATTGACATATCCGAAATATTTTTCGTTGAGATTTCCACAATACAGTATTTCTCTGTGTTGTTGTTTATAATCACAAAATCAAATGTAGAAGCATCTGGGTAATGTGTATCCACTGAAAGTGCAGAGCGGTTCAGTACATTTATATCCTTCTCGCCTGGAGATGCTGTGTTAATTCCAGTTGCAAAGAGCAGGAAAACACCCATGAGAGAGATTATTGCAGTCCATTTGCGATGGAACATGTTGTATGGATATGTGAAGGATATAAAAAGGTTTAGGGATGCACTCATTTTCCCCTTGTCATAAGATGCCCCAGTACCAGGAGAGAAACAGAGACTGCGATTATCCCTGCAAGCACATCAAAAACAGTTGCCTGCACTCTCGGAAGGATAGTTATCAAGAGAAAGTAAAATGCACTGAAAAATAGCCCACCAGCAACCACTAAAGCAAAAAGCAAAATGCTTGATTTAAGATGTGTGTAAAATCCTTCCATTGTGCCCAGAGCCACAAATCTTGCCATTGGTATGTGAAAAAAGAGAGCAGTGAAAACCAGCAGAAGCCCTGCTACAGGAAATATAACAAGGTTTACCTTACCAACATACAGAATTGAGGAGCATGCAACCAGAGGAATGCAAAACCCGAGCAACAATCCACCATATTCAAGGCGCTGGTAAAAACAGAGAAGAAGATAAACCAGGCTAAAAATCATACCCAAGAAAATGAAGAGAGGCATGCCAGTACCTGCAAACTGCAAAGAAATTCCTGCGAACACGCACAGAGCCACAATCACAGAGAAACTCTTTCCCTGTATGTTCTCACCCCACGAAGCACTGCACTCATTGCCACATCTTTCTTCCAGTTTATTATTTCCATGTGTTTTGAGATCATGGCAATCAAACTCTTTCTTTTCAGTCCGATACTGCCACGGACAATTACCATCTCATTTTTGCCTGAGGCTTGCATGTAGTCAAGGGGGTCAGGGGAGATGCACACAATTTTGAATCCTTTGCTTGCCACCTCAATCAACACTCTGGGCAGATCTTCGTCAAGCAAGGGTGTAAAAACCACAAAAAGTGCATTTGTGCGGAACAATCGCGGGAGTATGAAGCCAACATTTTCAACTGGCACATCATCCCCTCCCCTGTACAAAGTTAGCAATTCCAGAATTCTATATATCTGTTTTTTTCCGTAGCCTGGCATAAGGAAACGCACACTATCTGAAATCACCACTGCGCCCACCCTGTCCCGGTTGTTCACCACCTTTGTAACCAGTGAAAATGCCGCAGAAATCATCCTTGTCTGGATTTTTTCTCGGTCTCCAACAATGTATGCACTTTTTCTCAAATCAACGCATATAATAACATCCCCACTTCGCTCCACATTAAACTGTTTTGAAATAAGTCTTGAGTATTTTGCACTTGCCTTCCAGTGAATCACCTTCATCTGGTCCCCCATATGATAATCCCTGAGCGAATGGAATTCCATACCTGTACCCCTCACATGTGAAATAACATTTCCTACAAGTCCTCGGGTATGCACAGGCTTCAGTTTTGCCTTTCGCACATCTTCAAGATGTGGAAGAATCCGCATATCAGTGGTTATTTCATATTTATTTTCAAAGGTGTAGAAACCCAAGGGGTCCGATGAATACACTACCAATTCAAATTTTTTCAATCTAGCAGGAATTCTTGCGCTCAGTGTGAGGCGTACGGTTTTTTCCTCTCCATGTTTTAGAATAATCACAGAAGGTGTGAGCTGTGCATCAAAAATTTCCATAGGTGAAATGCCCAGTGTTAGCACACATCCTTTCCCAGCATTCTTTATCCTCAGTGGAAGTATTATTTTTTCATTCTGGAACCACTCATTTTTATCAGCACATACTTTTACCTCAATCTTCACCTGAGGGCGGAGAAGGTAGGAGAGGAAGAGCACCGAAATAATAAGGGCTGTGAAGAAGAGCGGAATTGTGGTTCTCAGAATAACTGCCAGAAAAATCATAAAAATGGCTGTGAATGCCACAAGGTTTCGTAGGTTCATGTTTTTTTCACCAGTTTTGGCACAGGCACCTGAGTAAGGATCCTCTTTATTATTGTTTCATTTTTTACACCCTGAATCCAGGGTTCCACTTTAAGAATGATGCGGTGAGAAAGTGCTTCCACACACATGAATTTTACATCATCTGGGATTACAAAATCCCTTCCAAGCATTGCAGCCCTTCCACATGCAAGTTTCTGCAATGCAAGTGAGCCCCTGGGACTCGCACCAATTTCTACCTGAGAATCTTCCCTCGTAGCCCGCACAAGGTCCACAATGTAATTCTGGATGTCTGAATGAATTTCTATTTGTTCTACATATTTCTGCATTTCAAGGAGTTTCTCCTGTGTCACCACCCTGTTAATGTCTACATCTTCTTTCATTCGCTGCTTCCTCCGCTTTAAAATTTCCACCTCTGCCTCCTTTATTGGATAACCAATTGAGAGCCTTGCAATGAATCTATCAATCTGGGCTTCAGGAAGGGGATATGTGCCCTCATACTCTATGGGATTCTGGGTTGCAATCACTATGAATGGGCTTGCAAGTGGATATGTAATCCCTTCCAGTGTTACCTGTCTTTCCTGCATGCTCTCCAGAAGTGCAGCCTGGGTTTTTGGAGGCGCACGGTTTATTTCATCAGCAAGAAGAATATTTGTGAAAATCGGCCCCTTTCTAAGCACAAAATCCTCGCTCTTTTTTTCAAATATAAAGCCACCTGTAATATCCGCAGGGAGTAAATCTGGCACAAACTGGATTCTTTTGAAATGGCATCCAGTTGCCCTCGCAAATGATTTTGCTAGCAATGTTTTCGCAAGTCCTGGAAAATCTTCAAAGAGCACATGGCCGTCAGCAAGTATACATGTAAGCAATTTTTCCACAATTTCATGTTTTCCAACTATGGCTTTTTCTACCTCTGCAATTATTGTCTGGCAGGTTGTTTTCATTTCATTGGGAAGCATCTATTCACCATTAGCCACAACCCAAAGGGGTAAATAATGTTTTTGCGAAAATGGATTATCATCTCTATCTCGGTTGAATCTTGGCTCTTGCTTTCATTGCCAGTTCCTTCGCCTTTTTCTCGTATCTCTCTGATAGATATTTACTTCCGATTTCTGTGAAAATGTCTTTTGCCTTATCCAGGTAAGTAGCTGCAATTCCCTCATCCCCCTTTGCAATGTACATATCTGCAATGTAAGTATAAGTCCAGGCAAGGTTTAACCGAAGGTTAAGCGCTTCCAGTGTTGAAATTGCATTGGCAAAATTCTCTTTAGCCAGTTCCCAGTTCATCTTTGCGGCATTCAATCTGCCAAGAATGGAATAAAGGATTCCTAAAGCATACCGATTTTCAAGTTTTGTAACAAGCATTCTTGCTTCATCCAGTAATTTTTCCGCCTCCTCAATTTTTGAAAGGTGGATATAACAACTTCCCAGATTTATAAGCCCATATGTATAAGTAAGTGTTTCTCCCATTTTTTTACTCTGGTTAACGGTTTCTCTGAAATATTCACTTGCTTTTTCATACTCTTCCAGGGTATAATATAACACCCCGAAGGTATTGTAAATTCTACAGATTTCAAAAGGATCCCTGATTTTCTTCAAAATCTCAATAGCAGTTTTCAGATATTGGTGTGCTACCTGAACATCGCCTTGATAAAGGTAAATTCTTGCAAATGTGAGAAGAATTTTTTCCTTGAGAATAAGGTTTTGGGATTTCTCTGCAATTTCAATAGCGACCTTTATCCTTTCCTTAGCCTTATTAAATTTCCCCTGTTTCCATTCAATTTCTCCAAGTTCACGGAGGGCTTCGGCTACACCCCCATAATCTCCCACACCTTCAGAAATACTTTTTGCCTCTTCATACTTGTCTATTGCGGTAGCATAATCCCCTTTTGCACTGTAAACATCACCCACTCTCTTGATTGCCCTTGCCACAAGTACTTTATGGTCGGATGTAGTTGCGATATTTGCCACCTCAAAATAATTGGAGAGTGCTTCCTTAAAGTCACCTATCACAAGAAACAGATCCCCGATATAAAGTAGAATCTCTCCAATTACTTCCTTCTCCACATTTTCTTTGTCCAGAATAATCTGAATCTGGCGCATGGTTTTCAAAAACAGCGTCAGTTTTTCCTCCCCGTAGGGCTTCAGCACCTCCACTAGCCCACGACCCAGTTTTGGTATGTCATCTGGCTTTGGATTCTCACCATTTATTCCATAAGTTTCACACGCAGTTTCATACAAAGTTTCCCATGTGTCTCCTATAATTTTTCTGAGTGTGCTCACAAGTAAATCTCTGATTATATTTGATTCCACCACACCTCTTGAATGGAAAAGTCTGATATATATTTTTCGCATACCAGGGGGATGTAGAAAATTATATATTTCCCCACTCTATAACTGCTCCCATGAGTAAGACGGGTAACTTAAACTGGCGGAAGAATGATAGTGCCCTAGTGGAGCAGGGTGTAGCCATTGTAAAGGGACTACAACCGTTCCTTCAGGCAAATCCTTCAGCGATGAGGGAAGAAGCGAGAAGGGAATCAGGCAAGAG
>JBMFNP010000029.1:0-20243 GCA_049970095.1 Thermoplasmata archaeon
TTACGATCTGGCAGGCTCTCGGTTTCCTGGCTGAGATTATTAGATAAATCTCATCAACCAAAGTTAAGGTTCCCCCCTTTCCCATCAATTATTTATACAGGTTTCCAATATCTTTAATATGGTTCCGAAAAGCAGGATAATGGAGATTGTTGGCTCTTACGACTTGAAAAAAATTACAATAGCCACAGTGTGTTCCCACTCTAGCTTACAGATATTCAATGGTGCAAGGAAGGAAGGGTTCAGGACACTCGGTATCGCAATTGGAAAACCCCCTAAATTTTATGATGCCTTTCCTCTTGGTAAACCAGATAAGTTCATAGTGCTTGATTCATACAAACAAATCCCTGAAATTACAGAGAAATTGAGGGCGGAAAATGCAATCATAATACCCCACGGCTCTTTTGTAGAATACCTTGGTCCCAGAGAATTTGAAAAATTAGAGGTCCCAACCTTTGGAAATCGAGCAGTACTGGAATGGGAATCTGATAGAGAAAAATCCCGAGAATGGCTCGAGAGTGCTGGCATACAGATGCCAAAGAAATTTGAGAAACCCGAAGAGATAGACCGCCCTGTGCTAGTAAAATTCTATGGTGCTAAAGGTGGAAAGGGATTTTTTATTGCAAAGAATTTTGAGGAGTTCATGGAGATAAATCCGTCAGAAAAATACACAATTCAGGAATATGTGATTGGCACTAGATACTACATCCATTACTTTTATTCACCTTTAAAAGAAGAGGGTTATAAACTCTCCAAGGGGACACTAGAACTTCTTAGCATGGATAGAAGGGATGAAGCTAACATTGATGAAGTTTATAAGGTAGGGAGCATTGAGAGATTGCGGGACCTTGGCTGGAGACAGACATTTGTGGTTACTGGTAATGTGGAAGTGGTGATGAGGGAGTCCCTGATTCCAAAAGTGCTGGAAATGGGCGAAAAAGTTGTAGAAAGATCTCTTCAATTATTTGGAGGAATGATTGGACCTTTCTGTCTGGAAACCATAGTTACAGATAAACTTGAAATAAAGGTGTTTGAAATTTCTGCAAGAATTGTCGCAGGAACAAATGTGGCAATCGCGGGGAGCCCCTATTCAGAACTTATTGAACCAGGGCTTTCAACTGGAAGGAGAATTGCTAAGGAAATAAAGCTTGCAATTCAGAAAAATGCACTCCATGAAATTATCTCATAAATTTTAAATATCACAACGCTCTCATACTTTTATGAAAAATACTCTTTTGCTTGGGGTATGGCTTGCATCTTTCCATATTCTTGTAAGCACAAGTGGATATGTGTACGCAAATCCTGAGAATTTTGCGCCCACGATTCAACACCAACCCATTTTGATTGAGGGTGATGCTGAATTTGCGAGTACTGCATCTGCCTTTTCATGGCCTGGAAATGGGTCAGCTGAGAACCCATATATAATTGAGAATTATGAGATTAGCGGGCAGGCAGGTTACTGTATATACATAAAAAACACTACATGTCATTTTGTAATTCGTTCATGTACTCTGTACAATGCCTCACACGGAAGCGGTGTTGAACTTGAAAATGTAACTAACGGTGTGCTTGAAAACATTACAATAAATTCTACATATTATGGAATAATAATATTCAAATGTTCTTCATGTAAGATAAGCAATTGTGATATTTCTGAAGCATATTTTGGAATTTACATATCTGCATGTGAGAATGGAACAATTTTAGTAGAAAATAGTACTGTGAGCGGATGCACCCAAGGAATTATAAGTTATGGTAATTCTGCACTCACAATTTCTGGAAATACAATTTCCAGTTGTGACTATGGGATTTACTGCAGAGTTGTTGTGCACAACAAAATCATCAATAATACTGTCTGTGGTGTCAATTTTACAGGAATCTACTTTTGTTATGCGACGGAAAATAATCTTACTGGGAACAACATCACAAACACCCTTATTTCAGGCATAGAACTCAATTTATGTGAAAACATAAGCATTCGTGATAACATTATACAATATGCAGGTAGTGGAATTACCCTCAATCTCACCAGTAATAGCACAATCTCAAATAACAATATTTCATCTTCCTATGCTTATGGTCTCCTTCTCTACAATAACTCCACACAAAATATAGTTACAAACAATGTATTCATCAAAAATATGTTATATGCCATAAACCTCACAGATAATTCTACTGGAAATGTGGTTCATCACAATGGGTTCTACAATAACTCCGAGAAACTGAAGGGCATTTCAAGTAACTGTCAGGCATATGATAGTGTGGGTGGGAACATATGGTACGATATTTCCACGCAACAGGGCAACTACTGGAGCAACTGGGATGGTAATGGCTGGGGCACCGCAAATGCCTATCCAATTGATGGAGGCAAGGCAAGTGACTGGTATCCTCTCTCAACTCCCGTCTATGAATTTTTTGATCTGTCGCTATTTGTGATTGCTTTCGCAATTTCAACAATTGTGTTGTGTTTCGCAACCAAAAAATTATCTATCTAAAACCTTTTTCCCACTCATGGAAATCATGCCAGAATTTCAGAAAATTGAAAATTTCTATGGAGAATACATGCTTCAGGAAGGTTGTGCAATTGTGATGGCAAATACCCTGGATGGAGGATTTCTTTACGGAAGCCATGAGGTTTATCCTTTTGGGAAGCCAACAGCATTCGAGTCAGCATTGAAAGTTATTGGAAATAGAAAAAATCTCTTCTTTCCAGCAATAAATGAGCAATATGTTGAGATCATAGAAAAAAAGTTTCCATTCCTTAAAAGACGAGAGGCTTACTTTTACACCCTGAAAAAAGAGGACTTCAGGGGAAAACAGAGGCACGAGTGTAGAACCCTTCAGCCAGGAGATGTGAAAACAATTGCGAAATACTGGGGAAGCGGGGAGGAAGAATACATAAAAACCAGAATTGAAAAATATCCATCATGCGGAATATATGATGGTGAGCAGCTTGTAGCATGGGTGGGTATCCACAATCTTACACCCAGAATTGCAATAATGGGCTTTCTACATGTGCTTGAACCGTACAGGGGCAGGGGTTTAGCAGAAAGTGTGAGTGCCTGGCTTGCCACCAAAATTTTTGAAAGCGGTAGAATCATTGGAATTCACATCTGGACTGACAACAAACCCTCAAATAATCTTGCAAAAAAGCTCGGATTTGAATTTAGATGCATCCATTCTTGGTTCTGGTATAAATGACATTAAAATCCTAACTCCGCAACTCTTTAGCTGCTTTGTGGCATAACCTCAAATCTACTCTCTTCTCTCTCTTATCAGCAATTTAGTGGTGATCTCCACCAAGGGATGCTGTACATCTGTGATTATTTTTATGTCTTCCAGTTTATGCACACCTTTATCTCTAGCTATCCTCTCAAGTCCGAGTTCTGTTTTCAGCGGAAAGTTTATAACGATTGCCTTGAATATTTTTAAACCCATTGATCTAGCTGCAAGTGCTCTGTGATGTCCATCCACAAGCACCAATTTATCAGGTTTCCTTATTACAAGTAAGGGTTCTGCCAGTCCCTTTTCAATCTCATATTTTCTTCCCTCCAATTCATCCTGAAAAACCTCCCACTGAGTGGGTACCAGTTCATCAATTGGCACTCCTTCCCTGTCAACAGTTACAGAAATTCCATAGCGATTTTCCAGCATTGCTTTCAATGTTTGGAGTTTAGAGGGTGTGGCACGGTCAAAGTGGGAACGAAGCACATCCAGATTAGAAATTATACCCACAAGAGTGCCGTTTTCATCAATTACTGGCAAATCCCTGAGCCCATACCTAAAAAGAATCCTGGCTGCATCATCAATTGCCATTTCTGGAGTTGCAGTGTAGGTACCTTTTTTTATCACATCGGAAATTTTTCTATCCATCTCATTGATATTTCTGAGCAACTCTTTGACACTTACAAAACCCACAAGTTTTTTATCTTTGTTCACAACAGGAAAACCATGATGTCTGGATTTTAGCACCATTGCGATGGTTTCCCGTACAGTATATTCTGCATAAACAAATTCTACATTGGTCACCATGTAATCTCTTACTTTCTGCACAACCTGAGGATTACCTCCGATTAGAAAAAGGTTATTGTTAGAGTTTCGCAATTCATATATATCTCCGAGAGATTATTATGTATTGTGCCTAGAGCTGGTGGATGGCTGACGGTGGAGCCGTTGCTCGGCATCAGAAAAGCCACCAGAGGAAAGGGAGCCAGGAAGCACCCTGGTTTCTTTTCCCTGAATGCTTTTCTTTGCCAGGCAAAGAAAAGGCTTCCGCTGAGGAAAGTCCCCACTCCTTCAGCAAGGCTGAGGTGCGCAAGCACCTGTGCCGAGAGGCACGGTAAAGGTGCAGAAAAGACACAGCCAGTCCCTCCAGAAATGGAATCAATGAACCCCTGAGGGTGAGAAAAAGGACTGGATATGGTGAAACTACCTTCCCAGCTGGAGCAAGCCCGAAGAACTGGTATGAGTTGCTGGCGACCAGATAGTGGGGTGCGAAGTCGAATGCCATCGGAACAGAATGGGGCTTACTACCAGCACTAGGCACACTTGCAACCGAAAAACAAACTGGGAATTTAGCATTTTAAAATAGTCCCCTGATTCTTCCATTTTCGTCTATATCTATATCAAAAGCAGCGGGTTTTCTTGGCAGTCCTGGCATGAGGGAGATCTCGCCAGTGAGAGGCACCACAAACCCTCCGCCTGCAGAAATTCTCAAATCTCTCACCGTAATCTTGAAATTTCTGGGTCTCCCAATAAGGGTGGCATCATCGCTCAGAGAATACTGGGTCTTTGCCATGCACACCGCCAGCTTACCAAACCCATTTTCCTCAGCCATTGCAATTGCCTCCTCAGCCTCCACTGTGTAGCCCACGCTTCTTGCACCATAAATTGTGGTTGCAATTGTTTCAATTTTTTCCTTGATACTCATATCCAGCGAGTATAGGAATCTGAACCTTTTGCCTTTATCCATTACCTCAATCACTTTTCTTGCGAGTTCTATCCCTCCCTCACCACCCTTCTCAGCCACTTCAGAGATTGCTACAGGAATTCCTGCATTTTCGCACATATCCAGAATTTCCTTCAGTTCCCTATCACTGTCACCAGGAAACTTGTTCACCGCAACAACCACAGGCAACCCAAATAACTGAATGTTTTCCAGATGCTTGGCAAGATTTGCGAAACCCTTCTTAATTGCATGTGTGTTTTCCTTAGCCAGATCCTTTTTTCCAACACCACCATGCCATTTCAGGGCTCTTGCAGTGACCACAATTACCACAGCATCAGGTTCAATTCCTGCAGTTCTGCACACAATATCAAAAAATTTTTCAGCACCAAGGTCTGAACCAAAACCTGCCTCTGTCACGAAATAGTCCGCAAGTTTACACCCCAGTAATGTGGAAATTACACTGCTTGAGCCAGTAGCAATGTTGGCAAAGGGTCCTCCATGCACGAATGCAGGTACATGCTCAATTGTCTGCACAAGATTTGGTTTGATTGCATCCTTAAGAAGAAGTGCCATTGCACCCACAGCGTTCATATCCTTTGCGTTCACTGGCTTATCATCATATGTGTAACCCACAATAATTTTACCCAGACGCTCTTTCAGGTCCTGCAAATTTTTAGAGAGGCAGAGCACAGCCATAACTTCACTTGCGGCTGTGATGTCAAAGCAGTCCTCACGGGGCATGCCTCCAAGTTTCCCACCGAGCCCGATCACCACATGCCTCAATGCCCTGTCATTCATATCCACAACTCTATGTAATGTAATTTTCCTGGGATCAATGTTAAAGGGATTTCCATAATGAATTGAGTTGTCTAGGAGTGCAGCAAGAAGGTTATTTGCAGCTCCAACTGCGTGGATATCGCCAGTGAAATGTAGATTTATGTCTTCCATCGGAATAACTTGGGAGTAACCTGCTCCTGCAGCACCACCCTTAACACCGAAAACTGGTCCAAGTGAGGGTTCTCTTATTCCAAGCATTGCTCTATGGCCAAGTTTTGCAAATGCCTGGGCAAGTCCTATGGTAGTCGTTGTTTTGCCCTCACCCGCTGGTGTGGGATTGATTGTTGTTACCAGAATAAGCTTTGCACAAGGTTTTTTAGAAAGGTGTTCAAAAATTTTCAGATTTACCTTGCAGATGTACTTACCATATGGCTCAATGAATTCCTCCTGGATCCCTGCAATTTCAGCAATCTCTCTGATGGGCAGCATTTTTGCATTCTGTGCAATTTCTACATTTGAGCGCATAATATCATCTAAAGCAAATCAAACCATTTTGTGAGTACAAGTTCCCTTTCAAAGGTTTTTACTTCTTTCGGGTCAAGGGTGCCAGGGTCAATGTAAAGCACACCAATCGCTTGGGAGAGTGCAATTCTATCCCTCAAACTTTGAAGAAAGCGAAGTGCCTGGGAGTATGATGTGTTAGATATTATGTATTCAATGCCAGAGATGAAAACAACTGCATTTTTGTTGGAAATTATAAAGTCCTTGATATCGCTGTAAAGCCCTGCAAGGTTTGTGGGCTGGATTGCATAATCGTATTCCTTCTTGTCAGCACCTGTCAGCCAGATATACTTCGTTTGGATTCCAAAGTTCTTCATTATGTGCTCTGGAAATTCTCTAGTGACGCAAAGCGTAGGATAGCCAGCACTGATAAATTTCTTTAACCCCCTATAAAGCTTGGAAAGATCATTTCCCTCATACATATAAAAGATACCTTTTTCTGTGAGTGCAATCTTTTCTTTTTCAGGAGTTAGCTCTGGCAAAGCAGATTCTGTTCTCCTGTGCCCACCTTTCACCTCGCGCACATAATACCTGCCATTTTCTTCTATGCACTCAAAAGGGATATGCATCATCTGGGTAATCAAACCCGCAATTGCACCCATTACAAAATTTTTTTCAGTAGTAATCTGCTCAAATTCCAGTTCAATCAAATCGCCAGAAATTTTTTTCAGATGCACCTTGCAGAGCCCCATTTCTTCCATTATTTCAGAAACCGCCCTCGGAATTTCTTCATAGGCGGTAACAAAGTCTTCCACAATGCATCTGCCGCATCTGAAACCAAAACGGTACATTATTTCCCTTGCAACCTCTACATCTATCTCAAGATTTATTTCATCTGCAAGGTCATTTACTGCATCAGCAGGCACACTTAACATCTGTACAGGCATTTTTTTACCTCCTCAGTAGCATTTCTCCAACCTTCTTAAATGCATTCTCAACATTCATTCCAGTTTTTGCACTTGTAAGAAAATGTGGCATTGCAAATTTTTCTGCAAATTTTTTTAGTTCCTCTTCACTCACCTCCCAATCTTGCAGGTCCGCCTTATTTCCCAGAAGCACTGCGGGTACCTTTCCCACAGAATTGTAGAGTGAATTGATCCAGGATTCCAACTTTTCAAAAGTGTCCTTGCGTGTAAGATCAAATACAAAGAGGGCAGCGTCTGTGCCTGAGTAATGGCCCTTGTGAAGTTCTTCATGGTATTTCTGTCCCAAGATATCCCAGATTACCATCACAATCTCGTCTTCACCAATTACTACAGATTTTTTTGAAACACGGGCCCCTATTGTCTGGATATAACCCTCGTTAAAAGTGTTATACACAAATCGCTGTACCAGGGCTGTTTTACCAACTGCCCCCTCACCCAGAAGGGCTATTTTTTTTATTTCCCGCATATTAATTCTATAAATGGATTTTGTGATAAAAATCTTTTGGCAACGGGTGTTGAAAACATATAAATACCAAAACTCTATTAGGAGTTTCACTACTAAGGGAGGCGTTATCTTGAAACAGTACAGAAGGAAAAATAAGGACAGAAAAGGAAGCATGGGCATTGGCGCACTGATAGTTTTCATAGCGCTAGTGGTTGTGGCAGCAATCTCTGCTGTCGTTATAATCAATACTGCAATTACGCTGAAGAACCAGGCAGAGAAGACAGGCGAAAGCATAAAACTCGCAATCCCAGAAGTGAAATCCGTGATTGGCGACCGTGACCCCACAAATTCGGGGACGCTCAGCCCCACTGTGGATTTTCTCTATCTCACGATGGTGGTAAACGGTGCAAAAACCCTTAACATGACAAACATGCGGATTCATATAACCACATCTGCAAGCAATACCAGTGTTGACCTTATTCTGAATACTACAGCCCTGCAGGCAGCAGCAGACCCTGAGAATCCAACAGATGCTGAGTTGATAAGGGCAGCGGATAGCACACACTACAGTGCAAAGGAAGTGAGTCCATATTTGGGAAGTGGCTGGGACCCTGGTCTCGGTGTTTTCTATGTGAGCAGAAACACCACACTCAAGATTTACATTGACCTGAGAAATGCACCTGATGGAATTGGAAAGCAATTGCCAGTGAATACAGATGTCACTATTACCTTTAACTCAGGTGACAACAGTGCTGCCTACAAGGTACAGTTTAACACTGGCTATTCATATGGAGACGCTAAAATCATTGACTTCACTTTCACATGAGGAGGTGAAAAAAATGCACAGATACAGAATAAGGAATATGCGCAAAAACAAGGATGGAGCAATTGGAATTGGCACTTTGATTGTTTTCATCGCCATGATACTTGTGGCAGCAATTGCTGCAGCAGTGATAATTTCTGCAGTGTTTTCACTCCAGCAGCAGGCAGAAAATGCTGCATCAGGTGCAAAGAACAAAGTGAGCAATGCACTCCAGGTAAGATTGATAGAAGGGGTGAGAACTGGCACACCATTAAATAACACAATTGACTACCTTCAGATCCAAGTCTCTCTTGCGCCAGGAAGCAGTGCCATAAATATGGCAGATGTAATAATCAAAGTTGTAACTGAAAAGAAAGAGAAAGATCTTTCATTGAACCAGTATGTGTTTCCAGGACCAAATCCAGAAACCCAGTATCTGACAGACGCACAGGCACTTTCGCTTGCAGATAGCACTCATTATGCTGCAGAGGAAGTTCCTGGTGGGCAACTCAGCAGTGGCTGGGACCCCTACATCACTCCCTCACATCCCAACCCCTCATACTTCCTTGCTGAAGGAAACATCCTCAAGATCTGGATAGACCTTCGTGGTGGGGGAGAAGGCATAGGCTCCCAGCTCTCTCCATCCACATATTGCAAGATATCATTCATAATCACGACAGGTGGATTTGACACCTTTGAAACATTTACCACACCACCATCCTATGACACTGCAGCAATAATTGACCTTACCTCCAGGTGAGTGGAAAATGTCACCGTTATTTAAGAAGAAAGAAAAAGAGAGCCGTGAGGTGCAAAAGATCTCGGAACAGCCAGTAATTGAGAAGCCCAAGGAAGGCATATGTGCAAAGTGCGGAAGCACAAATCTAAGCTTTTTTGATGATGGTACAGGCAAATGTAATAGTTGTGGCAGAGTTTTCAACTGGAAGGAAAAATTGAGTGCCCAGCAACAAGCACCAGAGCCAGTACAGCAAGCACCCCAGCCACAACAAAACATCACGAGATTTTCAGAGGCACCCCCAACACCCCAGGAATCTCAGAAAAATTCCAGTTCTGTCAGTTCTTCGGTTTCACCTCCACAACCCGCAATTCCCTCAGCAAACGAGAGCCAGGTTATAGAAACCCAAAAAGGAACCGAACCCCAAGAGTTTGTCCAGTCACAACAACAATCTCTCCCAGCCCAAACCCCACCTGTGCAGTCAATCAGCACCCCTATCATCACCACTGAGGGAGCCTTCAGACGCTCCGAAAAAATTGAAGAAACCCTTATGGACCTGAGGAACCGTGTGGAAAGAATAAATGACACCAGTGAAAGATACCGCCTGGAGATAAATGAAATAAAGGAAAGCATTACGAGGATAGAAAGCAAGCTCCATGAACTTACAGCTCTCTACGATGCAATTTCTGCACAGTTCAATCCCTTCATTGATGTGGAATTCAAAAAGGAATCTGCAATCTCCGAGGTCTCCACTCCCGAGAAACTAGGCGAGGAACTCAGTGAGGCAATGATACTTGATAAAGTGGCATGTCCAAAATGCGGAGAGTTGATTCCTGAGGATGCAAAGGTATGTCCAAAGTGCGGTGCCCCTATGCAAATCTCAGAGGATTCACAGTCCGGCAAACCAGAAAACCCACCATCCACACCAGTAGAATCTCCGTCATATCCATCTTCGGCGGTAGGGCAGACATTACCACAGATGAATGTTATGCCAGGTACTCAGCAAAAATTCGGTCCCCTTTTACAGAAAATTGGCTCCGATTACAGGAGTTCACTTCTGGCAATGCGATGGATAGAGTACCTTCTTGAGAGAGTTGACCTTGCGGACCTTCCGCAGGTGCTGGACTACTACAGAAAAATAAACTGGATAAGCAATGAAGTGAAGGCAGACATACTCTGGAAGATAAAGGGAATTAAAATTGAAAAGAAAATCCAGAAATCTGATGCGAAGGACGGATGGAGGTTATCAATTAACGACCATCTTAAAACCCTGATGTTTATTGAAATGCTGCGGGGTACACAGATAGATAAGCAGACCCTGGAAGACCTTGAAAGGGAGATGGAGAGGTTAAAGAAGAACAACCTGGAGGATTTTTATGGGCTATAGCGTGGCTGTTGCCTCAGCCATACTCTTTACTTCTTTGCTTCTCTCTTTTTCCTTCATTTACGCAGGTGTTAATTTCTCACTGGATGCTGTTCAGGAAGGCTTCAACCAGAGCATAGAGATAAGGGAAAGCAAAATCCACACCTCATTGACTGCAGTTTTCTGGAATCTGAGCATGCCAGAAACCGAAATTCAGCTTCTCAACAATGGCAGTGTTGAGTTAAATACAAACACAATTGATATTCTGGTAAATGGAGTGCTTCAGAAAGAAAACACAACCCTTTTAGTAAACGGACAGATTTCCGCAGTATGCTATCCAGGAGAAATTCTTACAATCAAAATAACAAATCTTACAGCAGTGCCGGAGAAGGTAAAAATCGTGGCTGGAAATGGAGCATATACAGTAATATAATCTGGTGAAAAAATGCCAGCAACTGCAGCATCTCACATGATATTTTTCATAGGCGCAATAATAGTTTCAAGCATTCTCTCAGCGGTGTTCATTGGTGTCTCTCTCCAGTTTAAGGACGGAATTGAGGCAAGAAGTGACGCACTCAACAAACAACTCAGAACGAGCATTGATATCATTAATGACCCGCGTGCAGTTCCTTACGATCCAAACAACATTACAATAATTCTATACATAAAAAATACTGGTTCAACCACAATCTCCGTTTCCACACTCACCCTTGAAATTAATGGCACGATGTATGGATACACATCTGGTGCCGCTACTGGCACTACATTTAATGACACACGCATTGTTTCACCCTCTGGTGCAGAGGAATGGATCCCTGAAGCCACGCTCATGGTGAAGGTTACACTTGTCTCTCCACTCGTCTCTGGAAGCTTGTGTCTTGTCAAAGCCACTGTTGAATATGGTGCATGTGCTACATTCTCTTTCAGGGTGGGGTGAGGGAATGAATGAGCGGATTTTCTCAATAGAAATTCCGAGGGATGGTTTGCACCGAAGGCTGGGTGGCGGTATACCTGTGGGTACAATTACCGCAATCACTGGAAAGCATGGCGCTGGAAAGAGTGCAATTGCCCAGCGTTTCCTTTACGGACTGCTCAAGAATAATTACAGAATCACATACATCTCCACTGAGCTTACCACGAAGGGGTTGATTGACCAGATGCAATCCCTGGATTATCAGGTACTAGAATATCTCACATCCAGACACCTGCTTTTTATACCTGTATTTCCGCTCATTGGCAAGAGTATCCCGAGAAAGGATTTTCTCACCCGATTAATGGCTGCAAAAAAACTGTTTGAAAGCCAGATATGCATCATAGATACCTTTTCCTCACTGGTTAAGGACCAGCTTACACCTGAAACCGCACTGGATGCAATGGCATTCTTCAAGAAGATTGTTGCAGGAAACCGTGCTGTAATCCTCACATTTGAAACGGGAGAACTTGCGAAGGAGGTGGAAAGTGCAATTTTTTCTGCAGTAGATATTCTGATAGAAATTGAGAAAAGTTTTGGCGAGGGTGAAATCCAGAGAATGATGACAATCACAAGATATACAAATGCCCAGGATTATGTGGGAAGTGTTATCGGGTTTAGGGTTGAGGCAAAACGGGGAATTATTGTAGACATAACTACGGTGGCTTAGTATGCCAACACTGGAAGAAGTAATTGCAAAAAATCCACATTTAGGAGATTATCTCAATCAGTTAGCAGGAAAGGGAATCCCAAAACCCGTGTTCATGGAGCGCCTCACGGAGGATGTGGCTCGCCAGAAAAATCCGAACATAATCTACCCAGTGGGTGACCCAATTTTTATTCATATTTACAGACCGAATGGATATTACTATGTAGTTATTGAGCCTTCGCTCTCCCCAGAACTTGAAGCAAAATACAACCAGATGCTTGAGATGATGCTAAAGTATGCAACAAGGTTTGAGGACACACCTGAAAAAAAAGAAGAATTTGAGGTATTAATTGACAAACTGATAAACCACATCACTCGTGTGGAAGAAAGGGGCAGAAGGTTTTTCAGAAAGCTGGAATTTGAAAAAATTCAGGTGACAAAATCTGAACTTGAAATTCTCAAATATCATATTAAGAAAAATATTCTGGAAAATGGAAAGATTGAGCCAATGATAAGAGATCCCTATATCGAAGACATTCACTGTGTGGGCACCACTGAAATCCACATCACGCACAAACTTTTCGGAATGATCGCCACAAATCTCAGGTTTGCCAGTTCTCTGGAAATTGATGAGTTTCTGAGAAATATGACCGAAAGAATTGGACATCCTGTAAGTGATGCAAGGCCTGTTGTAGATGCGGCCCTCCCTGACGGCTCCAGATTGAATGTTATATACAGTGAGGATGTGAGCATGCGGGGCCCCAGTTTCACAATCAGGAAATTCTCAGAGAAACCTTACACCTTACCGCGTCTTGTTGCATGGAATACCATGAGCGCTGAAATGGCAGGCTTCCTCTGGCTTTGTATTGAAAATGGAATCAACGCTTTCATCTGTGGAGAAACAGCGTCTGGGAAAACAACTACATTAAACGCGCTCATTCCATTTATCAACCACAAGTACAAGGTGTATTCAGCTGAAGACACACCTGAGATCATATCTCCGCACAAAGTGTGGCAGAGAATGCTCACCCGTGAGAGTGTCCAGGAAAGTGCAAGGGTGGAGATGTATGATCTTCTGAGGGCGGCACTGAGAAGCAGGCCAAATTTCATAATTGTGGGCGAAATCCGAGGAAAGGAAGGTTTTGTAGCATTCCAGGCAATGCAAACCGGGCATTATGTGCTCTCTACCTTCCATGCCCCTTCTGTGAAACAACTTATCCAGAGGTTTGTAGGTGATCCTATAAACATCCCAGAAAGGTTCATGGATAACCTCAATCTTGTTGTATTCCAGCAAAATGTATATGAAGGGGGGAGAGTGATGCGCAGATGCATTTCAATTGATGAAATTCTGAAGTATTCCAAGGAAAAAGGAGGTGTGCTTACCAGAAACATGTTTATGTGGGAACCAGACAGGGATCTCTTCTTTTTCAATGGAATAAATAATTCCTACATTCTTGAAGAGAAAATTGCTCGGAGATTGAAATATAAGGATAAGGCACTTATCTACAGAGATATGGAGGCAAGAGCAAAGGTAATCCAGAAACTTGTTGAGGCACGAATTTTCGACTATGATCTACTTAACAGAATTTTAGATGAATATTTTGAGCGGAACATAGATAGCATAAGAAATCCAGAGGAATATGTAAAAGAATTTGAAAGGTTGATAAAGGAGGTAACATGATAGAGCGTTTCAAAAAAGCATATCTCTGGATGGAAATTTCACCAAAGGATTACATCCTCACAAGGATTCTACCAGTTTTCCTGTTTACTGCTGTGATGATTATTTCCATTATGATTTTAAGTCCAACGCTGCTCCAGGACTGGTTGTATTACCTTCTATTTGTGGGTATCCCAGTGTTTGTCTGCATTTACACAATCCTTCACCCCCTCATAATTTATGAGCGGCTTGGAAAGTCAATTGATGAGGATATGCACCTTTTTGTTACACGGCTGGGTGTGCTTTCTGTGGCATATGTCACCAGAAAGGAAATATTTGATATCCTGGGGGAGATGAAGGAGTACAGGGCACTTGCAAGAGAAGTTAAAAAGGTTTATGACCTGATGAGCAAATGGAACATAGCACTCCAGAAGGCATGTCGTCTTGTGGCAGAGATGACCCCAAGTGTGCTTTTTTCTGATTTTCTTACCAGAATGGCACATGCAATAGAAACAGGAGAATCTGCAGAGAAGTTTGCAGAAAATGAGCAGAAAGCCACAATGGAAGAATTTGTTGTAAAATATCGTGCAAGCTTAAATGCTGTAGATATAATGAATGAGGTGTTCACATCTTTTGCGATTGTGGTTATCTTCATTTTTGTATTTGTTTTTATACTTCCATTTCTTGTCGGTGAGAGTGCATTTCTCCTGCTTGCAGGTGCATCACTTCTTTTTGTGCTTGGCGAAGTGTTTTTTCTATATTTCTTTGCAACCATTGTGCCTGGAGAACACATATGGCAGACATCTGGTATTCAAACTGGAAGGGAGAAGCGGTTGAACCGAATTTTCAGTTACAGTGTGCTTGGTGTTGTTCTGATGGTTTTCCCATGTGCTGTGCTCTATGTGCTCTGGGCAGTTCCGCTTTATGTTCTCGTGCCCATTGTGTTTTCACCGCTGGCTATAACAGGATATCTTGCCGATAAGGAAGAAGCGATTATTGTAAGAAGGGATGAAAACTTTCCCTCATTTATTCGCTCACTTGGAAGTTCTGCGGGCGCGATGGGCAAGGAAACCACATATGCACTCAAAAAACTCAGACAGTACAGGTTTGGACCACTCACAAAAAATATAGATGACCTTTACAAGCGACTAAATCTCAGAATAAACAAAAATTATTCCTGGAAACTTTTTGGTATAGAGAGTGG
The DNA here is from genome assembly GCA_049970095.1 of Thermoplasmata archaeon. Taxonomy (GTDB): domain Archaea; phylum Thermoplasmatota; class Thermoplasmata; order Lutacidiplasmatales; family SKW197; genus SKW197. The sequence goes on from JBMFNP010000029.1 coordinate 15,036, forward strand.
AAGTGATCTGATTTCAAAATTCAATGCATTGTATGTGGAAGGGACACATATTGGTGGGAATCCAAAAACCATAAGCCAGATTATCAGCGATAACTTCCTGATCATTTTAGGATTGAGAAAGCAGAAATACCAGGTGAGTGCGACCACTTCTGGGATTTTGTACGGGTTGACGGTGGGAATTACCTTTCCACTTTACATTTCCCTCTACCTTTCATATTGGATACAGAAGTTAATGAACAGTGTTGCACCCCCTGAAGAGTATCCTTTTCTGAACATACTGCACGGCACAGTTTTTAATACTTTCTGGCTGACAATAATTTCCATCTTTGTGGTTTCCCTGCATTCCTTTCTTTCAGCCTACATGCTTAAAATTCTCAAGGGTAGCCATCCATATGTAATGTTAAAACACTTCTGTATAATGATGTGGTTGTCAGGAGTGACCGCCTGGGTATCAATATACATGATGCAGATGCTTCTCCCCTAACTTTCGCTCAGCAGTGAAATGGTGCCGAGGGAGGGAGTTGAACCCCCAAAATGCAGATTTCAGCCATTTTCTGGAATGACTGCAGTCTGCCGCATTAGCCGCTCTGCCACCTCGGCATCATGCAGGTAATGAGTTTCAATATTATAAATTTTTGTCAGAGGGGGGAATATAGAGTTGGGACTTTATGCCCCACTTAGAGGTGTTTTCATCTTCCGATAATTTTATCTACCTACCAGATTTAATATGCAATGTGAATGTAAAATTGCATATAAGGAAAAGAATATTCATCATTCAGATTGTGGTGATCCTGGGAACTGTTGCATTTGCGATTTTTCTCGCCCCTGCATTTTTGCCTGATATCAGCAAGAAGGATTTCTATCCAGTTTTGACAAATATCATGGGATTGTGCGCAATAGCTGCTGGTTTGCTGTTCATATACTGGGCATACAGAGTTTCGCGTGAAGTGATAAGGCATGGAAAGCCCCGCACTGCAAGCACACCATTCCCATCTGCTCTCAGCGCTACTAATGTGTCTAACCCTAAGAATGGCGAATACATTTTTTGCACAGAATGTGAGCTTATTGAAGGAAAAGCCAATATCTGCAAAACCTGTCCAAAATATAGGGATGAAAAAAATGCAAAAAAAACTGAAAAATCTTTTTGAGTTTAAGCTTAGTGTCAAATTTTCCAGAGTCCTTTTTGGACTCGGCATTCTATTTATAGTGTATGCGATCCTGCTATTTATCGTGCCCTACATGCTTCCACCTGCCACTGTAAATTTTGGTGAAAACGGGAGGGTGAACATAATTGATTTTCAGAACATTACCGACCAGATGCCCCCGGTGGCAAGGGAAATGTATGCATTTGGGGATTTGATGTGCCATCAGCATGCCTCCCGTTCCTTTTTTCTTAACGGAAACCAGATGCCTTTCTGTGCAAGATGCACTGCAATTTTTGTGGGACTTGGCATAGGAACCCTTGTTCTTGCGTTTGTGGATATGGATATAAAACTGTGGTTGATTTTTGCCCTTCTCGTGCCCATGGGAATTGATGGTATTTGCCAGGACATTTTGACTTTCCTGCACTACGAAAGCACAAACACACTCCGTGTACTCACAGGATTGCCAGCAGGAATCTCGCTGGCACTTGCAATTGCCTTCATTGTAAAAAGCGTTGCAGAAATTTGGCGACTTGAGAAGGAGGTTGGGGAAAAATGAGGAAGGCAGTGGTACTTGTTTCTGGAGGATTGGACTCTGCCACTGCACTTGGAATTGCCTCCCTTGAGTATGAACCATATGCACTCTCTTTTGTTTATGGTCAGAGACACAGAAAAGAACTGGAGTGTGCAAAAAAAGTGTGTAAATTCTACAAAACGAAGGAACATAAGATTATCAGAATTAATCTGGATGCACTCGGGGGTTCCGCACTTACGGACCCAAACATAGAGGTTCCCTTGGGAAGAGAGGATATTGGTAGAGATATACCCATCACCTATGTGCCTGCAAGGAATCTGATTTTTCTCTCTGTTGCCGGCGCATATGCAGAAGTGATTGGTGCGGAGGCAATTTTTATTGGTGCAAACGCTGTAGATTTCAGCGGTTATCCGGATTGCAGGGAAGATTTTCTGAAAGCGTTTGAAGAGGCACTTGCCAGGGGAACAAAGGCAGGAGTTTCAGGGAAAAGGATAAAGGTGGTTGCGCCCCTCTTGCATATGAGTAAGGCAGAGATCATTCGCAAGGGAATGGAACTGGGTGTTCCATACAAATTCACATGGAGCTGCTACTCTGGCGGAAAGAAAGCGTGTGGAAAATGTGATGCTTGCATTTTGAGGTTGAAGGGTTTTGAGGAGGCTGGGTATGCAGACCCTATAGAGTATGAGGGACACAGATGAAATGTGATTTCTGCAGTGAGGAAGCAATAGAATTTGTGCGATATAGCGGTGCACATCTTTGTGCAAAGCATTTCTCAGAGTTTTTTGAAAGGAGGGTAAAGCGGGAGATTGCAAAGCAGGTAGTGCTGGGCAAAAATGCAGTTATTGGTATAGGACTTTCTGGAGGAAAAGATTCTTCTGTATGTACATACATGCTTCACAGGATTTTCTCCAGACACAGAGGCATGAAAATTATGGCAATCACGATTGATGAGGGCATAAAAAACTACAGGGCTGAAACGATCACCGCTGCAAAATCCCTTTGCAGCAAGCTAGGCATCGAACATCATATTTTTTCATTCAGAGAGGTATACGGAGAAACGCTGGATGCGATTGTTAAAGAGAGAAAAGAGTGTGCGTGCACATACTGTGGAGTATTGAGACGAAAGGCACTGAATCTGGGTGCAAGGAGACTGAAGTGCGCAGTTCTAGCAACTGGTCTGAATCTGGATGATACGGTGCAATCCATACTCATGAATTTTACAAGAGGTGATGTGGAGAAACTGGCAAGAATGGGCCCACACAGGCATGTGCAACCTGGGCTCGTGCCAAGAATTTTGCCACTTAGAAGCATACCAGAACGCGAGATCTATCTCTATGCACTTTTGCACCAGATTCCGTTTTCACATGCAGTATGCCCTTATGCAGATTTTGCACTGCGAAACCAGTATAGGAAAATTGTGGACGAGCTAGATAGCCAGAATCCAAGTGCCAAGTTTTCCATTCTGAAGAGTTATGATGAAATTCTCCCTTTGCTTATAAAAAAATATCCGCAAAAAAAGTTAAACGCCTGCAGGTTGTGTGGAGAACCCGCAATTGAGGAAATCTGCAAGAGTTGTGAACTGCTGGGGAAGAATAAAAAGAATCTCACCAGTAGTGCCTCGCCCTAACAACAAAATCCTCCTTTTCTATTCTCTCAACAATTACAAAGTAGAGTTCATGGAATTTCACTATTGCGGAAATCATCAATCCATACCCTAAGTAAATCAAAACAAGTCCAGCAATTACGAGGGGTGCAGAAGCACCAAAGAAAAACACACCACTGAGAAGTATTGTGTAACCAATTGCAGAGGATGCAGCCCCAGCAACATAAGCATAGCAGGTATTACGAATGTGGTATCTTGTTGTGGGATATGCTAAGTGTCTGGCAAAATAAAGAAGGGAAAGTGAGAGGAAGATTGCATCAATAATGTTAAATATCATTCCCGCACCTAAAAAAAGTTCCTGGAGCATGATCACGGGTGCAAAACCCAGAACTGTAAAGATAGAAACTGAAACACGAATGAGATAGAGTATGAGGTATAAGAATGCGAATACCGAAGCAATGTTGATACTTTCTTGTGAAGCAGAGGGAATTTCCTTTTCACCATAAACAATAAGAGCCCAGCCAATAAAAAAGAAAATATAGCCAAGAAAAGTGAAGATTGTTAGCAGCAAAGCCGGGATATAGATGAGTGGATTTCTAGAGGACATTACCGAGAAGATTATTCCGAGTGCCTGCGTGATATCTGGATTTGAAATTATTGAGAGAATGGCGATAAGCAGGAGAATCACTGAGATAAATTGTGTGCCCATCACAAAGAGCAAACTGTTTGCTATAAATGCTACGCCCTTGTAAGTGTTTCTTGCGAATACTTTTTTTCCAGGTGTTGCAGCAATTATTCTCGTGATAATGGATATGCCAAAGGAATATTTAACTCTCCCCTTTCATCATCTTCAATCTAAATATATTCTCTCTTTCCAGTTCTTCAAGACGCATTCGCACAATTGCTTCCTTCTCCATCAGTTCTGGGATTATCCTGTATTCCAGGGCATTCACCCTCCGTTTTACCTTATCTATCTCTTCAATTAACCTTCTGAGCGCTGTCTCGTACTGCGCCGCTTTTATAATCAGTCGTAGGAGGTCTGTGTAGGCTCTTGCAGTATCTTCAATTCTTGTGCTCGTGCCTATAATTCCAGTACCAAGCGGTGAAATGAAATTTAGCTTTTGTTCTGCGGTGCTGAGCACATGGGGTACACTCACACCCATGATGTTTATTGGCTTTATAGAAACCCTAGAAATATTTTTGAGTGCCATTGCAGCAGATTCCACAGCAATTTTTCCATCAATGCACTCTGCGATTGCTTCCAGATGTCTAGCATTATTATACACATTAATAATTTCCATTCGCAGATTTTTTGCATCCTTCAGCACACGGAAAAATTCTGTAATGAGCCCATCCCTTTTCATTTTTAATAGTTTATGACCCTTCCTGGCAAGTTCAATTTTTTTCTTCAACTCTATGAGTTCAGACCTTGTGGGCTTTACATCCTGCAGCATACAGAAAGGGTAAATGCGCGCAGGTTAAAATAGATTTCACATCATAATTGCAAAAAGCATGGTAGTATTTTATTTTTCTATGCTCCTGGGAAGCAAAAATTTGAGTGAGCAATAGCGAACCTTTTATGCTGTGTTAGGCGATGTGTGGCTTTCTATAAAATTTCTCCATATTTTATTGCATCTGGCTTTTTCTTTAAATACCAATCCTCCCATTCAGATAGTGTCTTCCCCTCAAATTCCTGAATAAACTCGCTCATCTGACCCACTACTTTGGGTCGTGTTCACTTCATGCTCATCAGTTCATAAATCAGTCGTGCTTTACAAGTAGCTAAACCAGGAGACAGGGCATCATCGGCCGAAAGTTCCTTATATTTTTCGTTATAAATCCTTTCTTGGAATGGGGAACCTTAACTTTGGTTGATGAGATTTATCTAATAATCTCAGCCAGGAAACCGAGAGCCTGCCAGATCGTAA
>JBMFNP010000030.1:0-19772 GCA_049970095.1 Thermoplasmata archaeon
TCCTCAATAGGCACACTTTTATTTATCAAAATTTCTTCTTTTCTAGCCATAATAAAATATATTCAATTAAAGTATAAAAAGTTTTGCGTTGAACTATAATTATCTCTGAGGATTGCAATATGAGATGCAGTTACTGCTACACTACACATGGCACATTCAAAAGAGAGGTAAAAAGTAAAACGGCAAACTGGATAAGGATTCTAGATACGGTATTTGGTAGATTTGAAATTAAAGGGATTGCATTTTTTGGTGGTGAACCCCTGCTGAATATCCCCCTGATTGAAACGATATGTGAGTATGCACGAGACATAGGATTTAAAGGTAATTTCTCTCTAGCAACAAATGGATTAGAATTGAGAAAGAAAAACACGATTGAAATAGTAAAAAGGTATAACATTCACCTTACAGTAAGCATGGATGGGCCGGAAGAAGCACACGATCTCTGCAGTGGAGATATCAATGGCAAACCCACGTATGCAAAGGTAATAGAGGGAATAAATTCCCTGAAAAGTCATAACATTCCTTTTGGGCTACAGGCAACATATACAAAAGAACATTTTGACAATGGATATGGGCTATGGGATATTGCAACACACCTTGTGAACTTATCACCAATAGCATATTATTTTAAGCCTGCAGTAAGTTGCCCGCTACTCGGCTGCATCTGTGATACCCATTCAATACTCAAGGCAAATTTGGACCTCTCTGAAATTTACGGAAACTACACAAAAATGGTGATGCAAACCCTTCTCACACCCAAACCCTATTATGACATGGGAATTCTGGCGGTAATCCTTCGATTGTTTAAACGAGAAGTGCCCGATTATGTCTGCCAGCAACATAATACCCTAACTGTTTTTGGAAATGGAGACATATATCCATGCCATATGCTAACACACGAAAAATTCAGAATTGGAAACATCTATACCAGCAATCCCTTTGAGCAGTATGAGAAAGTGACACAACATCTCAAAAATTTGACAGATGCAAGAAAATTGATATCTAGATATTGGACCGCTTCCCTCCAGGAAATTTGTCCTGGCGCAGTGTTACAACACCCGGAGCAGGAAGAACTATATATTGAGGAAAAACTGTTCAGAGCCCAGGAAGCAATGTGGGAAAATGTAATTGGGAGTATTGTAGAATTCTGGGAAGATAAAACAAAATGGAATAAATTTATAGAAAATTTAGATAAAATATTTACGCCGAGGTGTTACGAATGAAAGAAAGCCTGAGTTCAGAGAAGAAATGGGAGATATTTTTCACAATCGTAAAAAGGAGTATAAGGATATACAGGAGAGAGATTGTATTACTTATCAGTTTGTGGGTACTATTACTTGCTCTAGGTGCGATTGTGCCCTTTCTTACGAGAAATGTAATAGATACAATCACTTACGCTCCCTTTTCTTATTTGGTACAGGTTATACTGGCAATAATTATAATTGCTACAATTCTCCACATAATAAACAAATATCTAGAATATAGATTTCAGATGCTGAAGGCGAAAGGAAGAAAGGACCTATGGGCGGATTGCTACACGGCAATTCAGCAGAGAGAGATAAAAGAGATAAAAAGTGGTGAACCCACGGGAGTTATACTCTCAAAGATATTATCAGATACAGAAATGACCGCAGATTTAATGTGTGGCTGTTTTATTTCCCTTGTTGTAAATGCGATGAAACTTGTAACTGCGATTATAATTATTTCACTAATGAGTTTGCATATAATTGCAATTATATTACTGACAGTGCCTCTTTTCTATATTCTGATGCGTAAATTTGCTATAATCCTGCTAGAAAGTTCTGAAAAAGAGAGAATCGTGTTCAGCAATGTGAATGAATCCCTCAGAGAGAAACTTGAAGGGCTTATCACGATAAAAGAGATGGTGAAAGAAAAGTTTTTCTCCAGTAAATTTCGGAATGATTGTAATGAATGGTTTACTGCCAAAAGAAAAATCGTGTTTGCATCGCAGTTATTTGAGGGTTTATTTCTTCTTATTATTGTACTAGCACCAAAAATTGTGCTTGGAATAGGAGTATTGCTGGTGGTATACGGGCTGACAACCATAGGCACTATCGTGGCAATCATCCTCATTGTTGAGAATTTCTATGAGTCTCTGGCAAACATTATAGGAACATACAGTGCAATCCATCAGTACATTCCACCTGCAGAGCGTGTGTTGAAAATGCTTGAGACTCCTGGCACCAGATGGAATGGGAAGATGGAAGTGCATCGGATTGAAAACCTGAAATTCGAAAATGTGTATTTCAAGTACAAAGATAATCCTATACTCGTTGGTTTCACAATGTCCATTTCTGCAGGTGAGTGCGTAGCTATTGTTGGAGAGAGTGGAGCAGGCAAAAGTACAATTGTGAACCTGATTTTAGGGCATGATATCCCGTACGGCGGGAGGATCTCAATAAACGGAAGAAATTTGAATGAGTATAACATCACCACGGTGAGAAGAAAGATAAAGGTTGTGCGTCAGGGCGATTTTCTGTTTAATCTTTCTATCAGGGAGAACATTACCCTTGGAGAAGAAGTTAGTAAAGATGTGTTTGCATCTCTAACCAAGATTGCACAGTTAGAAGAGTTTGTACCCTTTCTTACAGAAGGTTATAACACGGTTGTGGGGGATAGAGGAGTAAAGTTATCTGATGGTCAAAAACAGCGCGTAGCGATTGCAAGAGCACTTTTACAGTACCCTGATGTGCTAATTATAGATGAAGGAACATCTGCAATAGATAGCAAAACTGAAGAGAAGATTTTGAGGGAGATAAAAAGATATTTGCCTGAGAGCATTATACTGCTAATCTCCCACAGGTTGAGCACCATTCTTTCTGCAGATAGAATTATTGTTCTTGCAGACGGGAAAAATATAGCCGAGGGCAAGCATGAGTGGTTATATGAGAATGTGCCAGAATACCGACACCTTTTCCAAACACAGATTCTCAAGGAGTAATTTTTTCTTTCCTCTAATTTGCCCATCGCATATCCTCCCTTCAATGCCTATTTGTGTTTTCAATATAAAGGGTGTGTAGATTCACATAATAATTGCCAGAAAAACATAGTAGTATTTTATTTTTCTACGCTCCCAAAGTAATGAGAGGGTTCAAAAGCTCAGATGCCGCCGAAGATTTCATAGAACTGAGAAATATTGTCTACAATTTCATTAGAACACATCAAGGGCTAGGTAAAACTCCTGCCGAGGAAGCGGAGTTGAATCTCCCTCTGGGTAGAAATAGGTTATTGAATCTTATTTTTTTGCTATTCTATCCTTGTCCATTATTTCGTCAGAAACAGAAATCTTAAATTGGAGATGTAACGGATTTTGTGGAATATCCCTTTTGAGAAAACTTCTTATAATGCAACTAATTTATATCCCTTGCATGAAAATAGAAGAGATCTTCGTGAACCGAGAAAACGAACTCAGAAAGCTTGAGGAAGCGTACGCAAAAACGATGGAGGGGAAAGGCAGCATAATTATGCTATCTGGAAGATTAGGGACAGGCAAAACTAGATTGATTGAGAAGTTTCTTGAGAATAAGCGGTGTTTTTATTCCGAGTGTGTGGTAGGACAGAGACCCTATGCGCCTCTTTCCAGTTTCCTTTCATCATTCTTTACAATTGAAAGGAGAGAACTTGACCCAAAACTTAACTTTCTAGTGGAGGGAGGGGAAGAGAAAATAGAGGGCGAGTCTCTGGATGAAGTGTTTATTGCCCTTCTGAAATTCTTCAATTCCTATATCTCTACAGAACCCTTGGTGTTTGTGATTGACAACTTCCATGATGCTGATGAGAGTACAGTGAAATTCCTGGGATTTTTTGTTAAGCATCTGGAACTGGCAAAAATAATGATAATCTGTGCATACAGAACAGAAATGCTGGAGGAAAAGGGGAGAGGAAAAGTACTCTCTGACTTTTTGAAAGATTTGATAATGAATGATATGTTCAATGCAGTGATTGTGGACAATTTTGATGAAGCCACTACAGGCACTTTCCTTGCAAAGGCATTTGGAGAACAACCACCTCAGAATTGTGTGAAAATCTTACATGAAAAAACAAATGGAAATCCTTTGATGCTTATAGAGATCCTGAGAATTCTTGTGGAGGAAAAGAAAATAGACCTTTCAAATCCTGAAAACTGGAAAAAGATTGAATGGGATAAACTGAGCATACCAGATAGCATTCAGGAAATTTTCCAGATGGAGATAGATTCCCTCCCTCCTGAAGCCATTGCTATTCTTGAATATATGGCAGTTGCTGGCAATGAATTTGAAATAGAGATCATCAGTGAGGCAGCCAAACAGCCAGTAAGTGCAGTCCAGAATGCGGCAAACATCATGGTTGAAAAAGGAATTTTGCTCCAGGATTCAGAGACTGGTAAGTACAGGTTTTCCAGAAACATATACACGGAACTCATCTACCAGGATATGGGCTCAAAAATTCTGCCCATTGGTTTTGCAATTGGCTCTGCAATTGAGAAGCTGAGGAAGGATAGATTGAGGGATTATGTTTTTGATTTGGTAAGATTGTTTGGAAATAGTAGGGATCGGAGAAAGGCGTATGAGTATGCCATGATGGCTGGAAGTGCGGCTGAAAAACTGCATTCACCAGAAAGTGTGGAGAAATATTATGAGCTGGCGATTGCACTTGCTGATGAACTCAATCTTGGCTGGGAAGACATTTACGAAATTCGTATGAAGGAAGGTACTGGGCTCTACTTCCTGGGTGCGTGGGAAAAGGCAGAATATTGCTATCTGGAGATGCTGAAAATCGCAAGGGAACATGAAGATAAAAAACGGGAGACAGAAAGTGTGCTTGCCCTGATTAAACTGAGACAGTATCAGGGAGAATATGAGAAGGCAGGAGAATTTCTACAGCAAGCAATTGAACTTGCAAAAAGAACTGCGGATTCAAAATTCATTGCAGATGCACTCCGTGGAATTGCATACATGGAGTGGAGAACAGGTGAATATGAGAACGCAATAAAACATTACAACGAAGCCCTTTCATATCTCCAGAGTGCAAGTGCGGAAGCAATTTTCACAGGAAAAATTGAGGCTCCACAGGAAAATATTCCAATTAAGGGTGAGATATTACTGGAACTTGGAAATGTGTATGCGGAAATGGGCGAATACAGACAGGCACTTCTTTTTAATCTCAAGGGGTTGAAAATCCTCAAAGAAACAAATTCGCCACTCATTGCAAGGGGATTTATAGCCATTGGCAGGATCCATATAAAAGAAGAGAACTGGCAGAAGGCAATTGAGTCCTTCAAACAAGGAATAGAATTTGCAGAAAAAATCAATGATCTGGACAGTGTTGGGTGGTGCTATTTAGGACTTGCAGAAGCAATTCTGCGTTCTGGTGGCAACAAGGAAGAGGCGAAAAAACACATAGAGAAGGCAACACACTATCTCTCAAAAATCAGTGATAGAATTGGCAATGCAATGCGGCACAAGATTTATGCAGACATCTGTCTCCAGATGAACGAACTTGCGGAAAGTGAAGCCCACATAAAAGAGGCAGAAAATATTAACCTGTATCTGCGCTGCCCCTACATTAACGGAGAAATTCTTACAGCAAAAATAGAGATTGCTATAAGCAAGGGAGAAAAGGAAAACGCACACAATTATTTGAAGCAACTGGAGGAGATATGCGTGAAGTATAGAATGAAAGCGTTCACCAAATTTATAGAAATGAAAATGAAGGAACTGGGGCCTCCAGCACCGCCATCACCCATACAACAGCCACCCGAAGCAGTTCCTGAACAGCCCCCTGCCACAGAAGTGCCAGTTGCAGTGCCAGATAAAACCCAGGAAGGAAAAGTAGTTCCTCAATTAGAAGCGGAGAGTGTTCCACAACAGCCTCCCTCAGAAATTTCCCAATCCTCTCCTGAGAGTCGGCCAGTCGCTGCACAAAAAAGGAAAGAAAAGAAAAAGAGGAAAAAGAAAAAAGGTGGTGATATGCAATGACTTCACAGATTAGTGAAAAAATTTATAATATAATGGGTAGGGAAATGGGACACATTGGAAAGTTTATTGTCCAGAAACAGTGCAAGGACCTTGGGGTTAATCCTGAAGATATAAAGCCAGAGGATCTGCCAAAGGTCGCAAAAGCACTTGGAGATGTGATGAAAACCTTTGGCGGAGAGGAGAAGGGTAAGGCAATTGAGGCTGAAATAAAGCGCCTTGCGCACCAATGATTTTTACACATTTAAAACCAATTAGAATTGTGTGGTGTGAAATATGAACTGTGAAATGTGTGGAATGGAATCAAAAGCCCTGAAAAAGGTGCTTGTTGAAGGTAGTTTGCTCCTGCTCTGCCCTAAATGTGCAAAGTATGGTAAAGAGGTTTCGGATACAAGCCAGTCAGAAATTCCTACTCCATTCAGAAAATTACCTGAACGAAAGGAGGTAGACATTTACGCCAAGATGCCTGAGGAAGATCTCGTTGAGGATTACAATGAACGGATAAGAAGAGCGAGAGAAGCAAGGGGTTGGAGCCAGGAAGAACTTGGAAAGAAAATCAATGAGAAAAAATCAATAATCGCAAAGATGGAAGCCAAGGAGTTCAGGCCCTCTGATGCACTTGCAAAAAAACTTGAAACGGTGCTGAATATCAAACTCCTGGAAAAAGTGGATGAAAATGTAGCATTAAAGAACCCCGGAATAAGCAAAACGCTAACCCTTGGAGATATGCTTGTAATAAAGGAGAAAGAGAAGGAAAGATAGTTTATTTGATTATTTTTAATGCCCTGTTTGTTTTCTGGATACTTTTCATCTTATCTCTTTCAAGGTGCATCATTGCCCTAATTGCATCAATGTTTTCTGGTACCACATCGCTCTCCTGGTGCACTGCCTGTGTGTAATAGAGTTCTCTCCCAACAACACTTACACCATCCTGCCATACTGGAATCTCAAAGAGGTCACTTCTTGGTCTTCCCATGTCCTTTGCATATTCCATAAGCTGGGCTGTGGACTCAAAACCATGCTTTGAGTTCACAAGAATAACACGCGGTGTATTTTTCCACACATCAATTACATTCTCTGCCTTCACTTCTTTCTTCAGTGTAACCATCACATTGTGGAGATGCATAATTGTTGTGGGCACAACCACAGCCATTGTGCTTATATTTATATCTGGAACCACACTCTGCACATCAGGTCCATGGTGCGAGGGTACTTTTATTTCTGGCTGTATGGCATTTATTGGACCCTTCTTTGAATCGTTAGGATCTGTTGCCCTGCGCACAAGCACAGCCTTCACAGATTCAATTCCAATATTCTCATGAATGGGTACAAGTGTCCTCAGCAAGCCAGTTGTATTGCAAGAAACCACACGCACATACTTTGCTCCAATGCACTTTTCATAGTTTGCGTATGCATTGAATGAAAGCCCTGTAAGTTTGTGCTTCTCACCACCCTGAAAAATTGCGGGTTTCCCGAGCTCCTCATAAATTTTCTTGTAATCCTCACCTGTTGTGCCTCCTTCCTTCTTCTTCCCTGGTGTGCAGTCCACGATTATGTCTGCTTCCTCAAAAAGTTCCCTTGCAGTGCCTGCAACCTCAAAACCAGCATCTTTAAATGCCTGGATTTTGTCCTCTGAAGCCACATACAGTTTGAGCCCTTTCTGGATTGCGGTAATGCACTCATAAGTGGGGCGCGTCTTTACAACACCCACAACTTTCATGTCATCCTGGAGATTCACTGCATCCGCTACTCTCTTTCCTATTGTTCCGTATCCATTTATTGCTACTTTTACGCTCATAGTTATCCCCTGTGGTTTCCTTATATTATCAGAGTAATTAAACTTTCCTTTGCCGCAAATGAGAAAAGCAAATCTTTACGCCATATGGTAATGAAGGGTACATACCAGGTAAGATATATATATTCAATTTAGCAATAGTTACAACATAGGGTAGTTACAACATAGGGGGTGTAAACATGAAAAAGAAAGTAACCAGAATATTGGGGCACGGATTTGGCATGGTTGTGGGGATAGCAATTGTTATACTTTTTGTGAGTTCTGCATTTGTCACCGCAGCACAGAATTATCCACAATCCAATTCTGTCGTTTATAGTTTCACAATATACAGCGATCTGAATGTAAGAGTGGTTAATGTGGATTACCAGAAGTTCAACGCGTACTTTAACTACAGGGGAAAGCCTGGAATGTTGAGAGAAAACATGGCTGCAGCCTTCGTTGAGGCAGGAAACAAATACACTATAAACTCTATATATATTATGGCGCATGCTGCCTGGGAGTCTGACTGGGGAAACTCCAGAATATGCATAGATAAACACAATCTCTTTGGCTGGGGTGCCTATGGTTCTGACCCATACAATGGTGCATGGTCCTTCTCATCATATTCCCAGTGCGTGGATGTGGTGATGGGAAAGATCAAGGCGAACTATCTCACACCTGGGGGCACTTATTATGAAGGACCTAACCTCAACGGAATGAATGTGCACTATGCCACAGACAAAAACTGGAAAAATGGTATTGTGAGCATAATGAACGGTTTTGCAAGCTGGCATAAGAAAACATATGGGACAGGAATTGAAATCACATCTTCACCAGGTGGTGGAGGAGCATCTAACTTTAAGCCTGGGGACACTGTGAAGGTAATTGCAAGCAGCGGATTGAATGTAAGGGACGCACCTTATGGAAATTACCTAAAAACGGAACCATATGGAGCCACGGGTACAATCATTGATGGCCCTGTGTCTAAATCAGGATATTACTGGTGGAAGATAAGATACTATGATATAACTGGTTGGAGTGCAGAAGGAGATGGCACAGTAAAGTGGCTCCAGAAAGTGACTGGTGGAAGTGGTGATGATGGAGGCGGCGGAAGCGGCACTTATGATAGACAGGGTGCATACAATTATGCTGCAAAATACTGGGATAAGGTCGTAAGCGATGGCTATTTCTGGTATGGGAGTGGAAGTTATGAGTGGCTTCCCCAGGGCACATCTGTTAGATATAGAAGTGGTTATGACTGTGCACACTTTGTATCATCCTGTATTGGGAGCGAACCCCATCAGAAAGGTGGTGGTTTGAATGTGCCCTCAAGAGTGCCACCAACTTATGGAGAACCTGGTGCGGGACGACTAGGAAACTGGCTAGTGACATCTGGGGCTGCTGTTGACAGGAGTTCAGTAAGCCAACTTGAAGTTGGGGATGTAATTGTTTATGACTGGGGTGGTGACGGTATTTGGGATCATGTCGCTCTCTATCTCGGTGAGGGAAAAGTTGCCGCACATACAACCTCGCACTTCGGTGCAGACTGGCGTCTAGGTGGTGCCGCCAAATACAGATTCATTCACATTCTCGGTGGAAATGGTGGCGGTGGTGGCGGGGATGGTGGTGATGGCGGCAGTGGTAGCACAAAGTTCAAAATTGGAGATACAGTTATTACCACTGCTAACCTGAATGTGCGCGTTGCTCCAGGAACAAGCAGTAGCATAATTAAGACCGAACCCAGGGGCACTACAGGTGTAGTTATTGCTGGTTCGCAGTATGCAAGTGGCTATTACTGGTGGAAAATTCGGTACAGCGATGGTGTGACTGGGTGGAGTGCAGAGAACTGGCTTGAAAAGTACTCTGGTGGCGGTGGAAACTCAGGAAAATTCAAAATTGGGGACATTGTGGAAACTACTGCCAATCTCAATGTTAGAAATGGTCCTGGATTAAGTTACAGGATCATCAAGACAGAACCCTCTGGAACCACTGGGAAGGTTGTTGGAGGACCTGTTGACGCAGACGGATATACCTGGTGGAGAATCCAGTACAGCGATGGTGTGACTGGGTGGAGTGTAGAGAACTGGCTTGAAAAGAGATAACATGCGTCTTTTTTAACATATTCTATCCTTTTTTTGTCCACATAATGCATTCTTATAGAATACTTTTCCTTTAACATGACACTATTCAACTCACCATCCCCCTAACCAAAAAAGTTTATATATTGATTATTTTGTGGTGTTCATGGTGATAATATGAATTTGAAGCATGTAAGATTGTTTGGAATTGTGCTTTGCACAATTCTAATAGGGGCAGGGATTGCAGTAGCGGACAGCAATACAACAGCAACGGCTGGAGGGCAGTATGGATGGGTCTGGGCAATTGTAGGTGGATTGCTCCAGTTGATTATAGGAATAGGGCTAGCAATTACAGCGATATATCTGGGATTGAATGTGTTGTCTAGACTTATGCCTGAAATTAACCTCTGGAAGGAAATCAAAAATGGAAACTATGCGGTAGGTGTGGTGGCTGCTGGTGTGGTTATTGCATACACCCAGGTAATAACAAGTGGTATAAGGGGAATGACCACAGCCATAACAACAAATCCCAGTTTATTGGGCTTTGTGGCAGCATTGATTTCTGTAGCGATAGGTATTCTACTAGCATCCCTTGGTGTGACACTAGCGTTCATGGCACTTGATAAACTTACTAAGGACATTGATGAAAAGAAAGAACTCCAGAGTAAGAACCTGGCTGTTGGAATTCTGATTGCTGGCATTCTCTATGGTGTGTCCTCAATGATTGCTGCAGCAGTATCTGGCATTGGTGGTGCAATCGCTGCGGCAATGGGTGCAGGCAACATCCCACTGTAAACTTTAAATATTCTTTTTTCTATTTCTTATTCATGCAGAAAGTAAGAGTTGCTCTTGTATTGTGTGCTGTGCTTGTGAGTGCAGGAATGCTGGTTGAAAGCGCCCCTGTGATTCCATACAACCAATATGGTTTTGCCTATAAAGATGGAGTAGTATTGCCAGAAAATTCAACGATATATGCATGGATTGATGGAGTGTGCTATGCAAATGCCACTGTTAAAAATGTGAGTGTGAATGGTACTGTTGTGTACAACTATGAGTTTATCGTTCTAGGGGATGATGTAACCAATGACAATGGTACTGTGGTGAACCCAGTTAAAGAAGGTGGGCTAAATGAAGATGTAATTTACTTTACATACACAACTGGTAACACTGTATATTTTGCAAACCAGACCTCGGTGTTTGTGAATGGAAGCAGTGTGGAGAAAAATCTGAGCTTTTATTCAACAACCCAGAAGGCTTTGATTAATGAAATTGTAGCTGAACCTGGTGATGGTGGCAATGACTATGTATATCTTTATTTTCCGGATATTTCTTCCATAAACCTCCAGAATTGGAAACTTGAGAAGTGTGGAAACGGAACTTATAGCGCATGGAATGCTGTGCTTTCCACGCTCACAACTCAGATATACCCTGAGGGAAGCAACTATTTATATGTGGACTTAGGTGGCGACATTCTTTCTGGCACCGGTGGGAGCCTTAAATTGCTTTGGTATTCTGATGCAATGAACACATGGGTATGTGTTGACCGTGTGGAATGGAATGCCAGTACTGGGGGCACCCACAATTACGCTCCTAGCAACACAATCATGCCAGATGCCACAGGTGCAACCACATCTGGAATGTCTATGAAACGTGTAGGAAATCCTCCCCAGGACACAGATAATTGCACTGCGGACTTCATAGTGACAGCCGCTACAGCACGCCCACCAGCAACCACGGAGTTATCAGGGATGTTTATGGTTCCTGGAGTGATCGCAGCACTGGCTCTTACAGAAATCTGGATCAGAAGAAAATGAGGTGTAGTTTTGCTAATGTATGGTGAACTTACCGCAGAAGAAGTAAAAAATCTTGATAAAGGCAAGTGTATTGTGTTTATACCTGCGGGTGCGGTTGAAGCCCATGGAGCACACCTTCCCCTGCTTACGGATTTTTATCAGGCAGAGAATATTTGTATTGAACTTGCAGGCATCTTCGGAGGCGTTGTGGCACCTCCAATATACTATGGAAACTGTAGTAGTACCAGAAACTTCCCAGGCACAATTTCAATATTACCTGGAACCCTGCAAGCCCTCACATATGAAATTCTTTCTGAGTTCGTCAGAAATGGTTTCAGAAATTTTGTGTTTATAACAGGACATGCTGGGAGTGGACATATGCAGGCAATTGCAGAAGCCTGCAAGAGGATTGTGAATGAGTGTGAAGATGCAAAAATAATGATGCTCTCGGATTACGACATTGCATATGAATTGCGGGGTGTAAAATTTCCGCAAGATGATGGACATGGAGGGTTGATTGAGACCTCAAGAATGCTGGCAATAAAGCCTGAGCTTGTAAAACTTGAAAAGGCAAGAACAGGAAGAAACCGAATTCCAAGATTTATGATTCTCAGAAACCCTGAAAAATACTGGGATGGTTTTACTGGCGAACCCCAGAAAGCCACACCAGCGCTGGGAAAAGAGATAAACGAATATATAATCCAGAACATTGCATCCATTATCAGAGAACAGTTTGGCATCCGTAAGTGAATTCTTCATGAATGCCTAGCTTGGGAAAATGAAAAAGTTTAAAACCTCCACAATTATTTGAGAAAACATCCTGTGATGAGAAGAGGGTCAGCTGAACAAGTGATGACCCCTATGAGTTCTGAGGATAAATTGCCAGGGTGGAATATGGGCAGGAATTACTTTCAGAATGTGGAGCAGTATTTCGAGGACATTGAGAAAGAGGCAAAAATCTGTTATGAACTGGCAAACAAAGCGAGGAAGAAGGGTCTAGATCCAGTTCCCGAGGTAGAAATCCCCATGGCTGCGAATCTTGCGGAACGCGTGGAAGAGCTTCTCAGAAATTATAATGTGAAAGGTGTGGCAAGCAGGATAAAAGAGCTCAGCAAGAACAATTCCAGAGAGATGGTTGCTCTTCTTATTGCCCAGGAAATGGCAGAGAATTCTTCTGAAAGTAGAGAGGAAGCAATGGAAAAAGCAATTCGTGTGGGAATAGCGGTACTTACAGAGGGTATTCTGGTAGCACCCCTTGAAGGAATTTCAAAGGTGAAAATTCTCAGAAATGCGGATGGCTCGGAATATGCCTCTGTGTTTTATGCTGGACCTATAAGAAGTGCAGGGGGCACTGCGACTGCAATGAGTGTTTTAATTGCGGATGTGGTGCGAAGAAAGTTAGGGCTTGGAAAATATATTCCCACAGAAGATGAAATTGAGAGATACAAGGAGGAAATCCTTCTCTATAAACGCGCCCAGCATCTCCAGTACACCCCAACACCGCACGAAATTGAAAACATTGTGAAACACTGTCCAGTTTGCATAGATGGAGAGCCAACAGAGAAGGATTATACCGTGTCAAAGAAAGGGTTAGCTAGATTTGAAACGGACTATGTGCGCGGGGGTGCCTGTCTTGTAATTGCAGAAGGGCTCTGTCTCAAGGCAGCAAAGCTCAAGAAGCACATTGAAAAACTAAAAATTGATGGCTGGGAATTCCTTGATGTCCTGATTAAGGTTGACAAAGATGGTAGTAAAATAGAGCCTTCAGAGAAGTACATTAAAGAGGTGGTCGGCGGACGCCCCATATTCTCATATCCGAGCAGAAAGGGAGGATTTCGGTTAAGATACGGACGCACACGAACTACAGGTATTGCTGCACTTGCGATCAATCCAGTTTCCATGCATGTGGTAAATGATTTCATTGCTGTAGGGACACAGCTTAAAATTGAGAGACCTGGCAAGGCATGTGCAATCACACCATGTGATATTGCAGAGGGACCAATGGTGCTTCTCAAGGATGGTAGTTTCATTCAGCTAAACAACCTTGAAGATTACAATGTGGTGAAGGAGAAAATCGTAAAAATAGCGGATCTGGGAGAGATTCTTGTTCCCTTTGGAGAATTTTTCGAAAACAATCATCCCCTGATGCCTGGCACATATGCACTGGAGTGGTGGGTTCAGGAAGTGTTTGAAAAAACCAAGGATTACAGTGTGGAAAAACTGCTCAATCTCAGGCCAGAGGAAGCTTTTGAACTGAGCAGGAAATTTGATGTGCCCCTCTCCCCTGCCTATAATCTGTTCTGGCATGATCTCTCAGTTGAGGAGATAAATTTACTCAGTGAATTTGTGGAAAAAAACGGAGAGTTTGTTGAGGAAACACTATATCTGCCAGATAATCCGAAAATAAAAGAAATCCTTGTTAAGCTTGGTGCCCTGCACACACTCTATAGTGGAAAATACAGGGTCAGAGAATACGGATATGCGCTCCTAAGGTGCCTTGGTCTCCAGATAAAAGAGGGTAAAATCCTGCGTGAGAAAACCATTAAAAAGGATGCAGACAGTTCCATAGCATATGTTTCCTACCTTGCTGGTGTGGAAATAAAGCCCAGGTCCCCAACCAGAATTGGAACAAGAATGGCAAGACCTGAGAAAGCGATGGAACGCAAGATGGCTCCACCAGTACACATACTATTTCCCCTTGGAAATGAGGGTGGCACACAACGGCTCCTCACGGATGTGGAATCAGAAAATGTGGCTGTGGACATACAAATAAGAGTATGTGGAAAATGCGGAAGCCAGGAACCACTCCCCATCTGCAGTAAATGCGGAGGAAAAACAGAGGCACAGGAGAAGCACGGAATTATGAAAATCAATGTGCCGCAACTCCTTAATATGGCAAAGGGGAGGATAGGGGGTGCACCTGCAGGTATTAAAATCAAGGGTGTCATTGGGCTCACATCAAAAAATAAAATTCCTGAGATTCTTGAGAAGGGGATTTTAAGAGCCATACATGATTTATATGTGTTCAAAGATGGTACAATCCGTTATGATATGACTGACATCCCACTTACACACTTCAAGATTCGTGAAGTGGGTTTGACTATTGAGAAAGCCAGAGAACTTGGATATACAAGGGATTATCTTGGAAACGAGATTGTTTCGGAAGAGCAGATTATTGAGCTCCTGCCTCAGGATGTTGTACCTTCTTATGGATGTGGGGAATACTTTGTCCGTGTAGCAAAGTTTGTAGATGATTTACTTGAGAAAGTTTATGGACTGCCAAGATTTTATAATGTGGAAACCCCTGAAGATTTAATAGGACACCTTGTTATCGGTTTGGCACCACATACATCTGTGGGTGTGCTTGGCAGAATTATCGGTTATACAAAAGTACATGGATGTTATGCACATCCATATTTCCATGCTGCAAAACGAAGAAATTGTGATGGAGATGAGGATTCACTCATGCTGCTCATGGATGCGCTCCTCAATTTTTCTGCCTCTTATCTCCCTCCCAGCCGTGGAGGACTTATGGATGCACCCCTTGTTCTCACTACTAGAATTAAACCTGATGAAATAGACAAGGAAGTTCAGAATATGGATACATTTTTCATTCCACCGCTTGCACTTTACCGTGCCGCTGAAAAATTCGCCTCACCTAAAAATCTTGAAAAATTATTTGAGAATGTGGGTAAACGGATCGGGGGCAGAGAAGAATATCTCAACATAGGCTTTGTTTTTGATACCACTGATATTGCAGGTGGAAACCTGATTACATCATACAAGACCCTTAAAACAATGGCAGATAAAGTGGAAAGCACACTTGATCTTTATAACAAACTCTGTGGTATTGATATTAGTGATTGTGTGCGGCGGGTAATAGAACATCACTTTATGCCAGATATATCAGGGAATCTCAAAACATTCGCAACCCAGAAATTCAGGTGTCCAAAGTGCAGTGCAAAGTATCGGAGAATCCCAATTTCAGGAAGGTGCACAAATGTGGTCAATGGTGAAAAATGCAATGCAAACCTTCTATTCACTGTTAGTGAGGGAAGCGTGAAAAAATATCTAACTATGGTGGAGGATCTGGTGGCAAGTTTTCCTACAGACCAGTATCTTATACAGCGATTTAAACTTATCACTGGTGCGATTTCCTCAATTTTTGGTACGGCGACAATTTCGGAAACTAACAGAGATGAGGAGAATGGCAAAGTTAGTTGCCACACACTAGATGGGTTTATGTGATAATGTGTTTTTCGGCCTTGTTGTGTAAGCTATAAATATTAGTGCATTCTACTATTCTTGATGGTAAAGAATTTTGAGAAAGAGTATGAACTTGCAAAAGAATATCATGAAAAAGGAAACTCAAGAAAAGCATTGGAAATCATCAAAAAAATGAAGCGCAGATGTATAGATAAAAAGAATTTATGCGAACTTATGGTGTTTGAAGGCAGAATTAGATATGACAATAACCAGTGGAGAAAGGGAATAAAGATATTAGAACGAGCAATCCAAGAATGCGAAGAACCATTTGTTAAAGTGAAGGCTCTTCATGAACTGGCAAGATGTTACTGGAGAATTGGAATGGTTGAGGAGGCTGTTGAGAATCTTACAGCATCTGCAGCGGAACTTTCAAAAATTGAGGAGAAGGCACTTGTAGGCGAAAGCAACATTAACCTTGCGAATGTTTACCTTACGATGGGAGAATACAAGAGCGCAATCTGCCATTATGAAATTGCAATAAAAAAACTTACAGAGTGCGGCGACGAATATAGGCTGGCTAGAGCCTACAATAACATTGGAGAGGCTTACAAACTGCAGGGAAATATTCCGGAGGCAATCCATAACTATCTCAAATCCCAGGAACTCGGGAAAAAATCAGGTAACATAAGGATCTGGGGCTACGCAACCGAGAATCTTGCTGAGTGCTATGCAAAGCTAAAGGATTTTGAAAAGGCAATTGAGAACGCAGAACAGGCACTGGAATATTTCAGAAAGTGCAAGGACATCATGATGGAGGGTACAACCTATATGGCTTTTGGCATCATCTATAGAGAACGCAAAAATTTTGAAAAGGCAGAAAATTACTTCAAAAAATGTTTCACCTGCTATAGAAAGAGCGGGGGCCCCAGTGAACTTATAGTTTCATACATGGAGTACGCGCAGATGCTGTGCAAAATGGAGAAGTACGGTGCTGCGGTAAAATATCTCAAAAAAGCAGAGAAAATTGCAATAAAAATCAAGGCACCCAGTTTGGTAGAAAACATAAGAAAAGAGATAAGAAAATGTGCCACAATGGGAGAATTGGGATAACTTGGAGTATGCAGAAGTAAAAGATCTAATGGAACTGTTTGCACTGGTACTTTCAATCTTCCTTGCAATACTCATGGGTATCTATATCAGAAAAAATAAACCACACATCACATTCTGGTTTTTTGCATGGGTGATCATTTCCATAAGAACTTATATGTCCATCCTTGAGCCAATAACTGGAATTCCACACGCACTCATTTTCGGATTTGTGCGTGATGTTCTCATTGTTATTGCAGATCTCCTGTTTCTTGTGGGAATTTGTTATCTGCTTGGACTTGGCAGGGAATACAAGCATTACATTCCTGCATTGTTCTTTTTTACACATATTGGAATTTCTGGCATCCTTTATTTATTTCTTGATAGTTTGTTGTTAGGTGCCGCATTCACAAATCTTTTTACAAACCCTGTACTCCTTTTTCTCGTGTTTTATTTTTTCAACGAAGGCGCAATCAGAAGCCACACACATTCTCTCAGGTTAATTAGCATTGGTTTCCTCCTTTGGGGCATAGACTTTGTTATTTTTGGACCCTTATATTATGGCGCAGGATATCAGTTTGCGGGAATGTGTGGGTGGACCATAGGATTTATTGCGAGAACAGTCATACTTGGGGGATTCCTGCTTCTGGCTCCCACAAAGAAGATGGTATAATTCAGAGTTTCTTTAGGGACCATACTTCTGCAATTACCTCACGAACAAGTCGCGCAGCAAGTGCAGAGGTATTTCCATTATCATAGGGTGGTGAAACCTCAACCACATCAAAGCCAGCGAGTTTAGGTGCGAGGAAATGAATGAGCTTCTTCACCTGCAAAGGAGTAAGCCCGAAAGGTTCTGGGGTTCCAGTACCTGGTGCATATGCAGGATCTATTCCATCAATATCCAGCGTCAAATAAATCCGTTCACATTTCAGAATATTCATCACTTTTTTCGCAATGCTTTCAATCCCTTCTTCATGCACCTGGAACGCATCAATGTACTGCACTTTTGGCTTTGTCTCAACCTCCTCCCTTGAAATTGAGCGGATGCCCAGACATACCACATTCTCAGCACCTGCAATTTCATATAATCTTCTAGAGACACATGCATGGTTGTTTTTTGAGTTCATGTAGGTATCACGGAAGTCTAGGTGGGCATCCACTGTGAGGAAACCCGTATTTTTGAATGCCCTTGCAACTCCGATTGTGAGTGAATGCTCGCCACCCAGAACTATCGGGAATTTGCCTGACGCAACAATCTTCTCAGTACTCTGCCTCACTTCTTCCACCATTTCATCCACACTTCCAAATTCTTCAAGATTTCCCAGGTCGCACACAGGAACTTCTGTCAGGTCAATATTGTGTTCAAATAGAAAAGTTTCAAAGTTGTATGAGTGTTCTCTAATAGCATTGGGTGCAAACCTTGCGCCAGGGCGGAAAGAAGTGGTCCTGTCAAAAGGAACACCAAAAATTACGAAGCTGGCCTCTTCGTATTCTGAATTTGCGTCTGCAAATTTAAGAAGGGATTGCATAATTAAATTCTCATGATTTTCCGCCTGCCCATTGTTTCTACATACTGGATTTCCTTGCCAGGTTCCATCTGGGATTTCATCTCCTCATCAATTGGAAGGGTGAATTGCTCGTAGGTTTGCATGTCCATGAGCTGCACTTCATTTCCTGTGATTGCGAGTATCTGTGCGCTTCTTTTGTCAATAACTGGTACCTGAACCTTGTGTTTCACAGGGAACACTACACTTCTCTTTGATCCATCAAAAATTCCGACAGCGTCAATCCTTGCTTTTGCTTCACCATGCTTTCCAGGTTTTGATGTCTGGATGCTCAGAATCTTACATGGTTCGTCATCTATTATTATGTACCTTCCTTCTTTCAGTTCCCTTACTTCCGCCTGTGTCCATGTCATGCTAATCCCGCCCATACATTCCCTGGTTGTATTTTAACTTTTCTGAGTACTGGGAGTGGAGCACAAAACAGGCACTAATGGATCTTATTGAAGGCATATATTTTAAGCTTGATGGAACCAATATGGCAAACCACACCCTTTCAAAAATAACACGGATTTTTTCGGCTTCAGATATGAGTGTCCTTCAAGAGGACCTGAGCCATCCATCCATAATCTTTGAAGTAAAATGACCTCAAAGACCCACAGGGTTGCAACAATTAAAGCAGGAATGCTGAAGGGGGCTCCGATTGGTGTTTGGTTTAATGGAAATGAAATGATAAGGCTCCACCGAGAAGAAACCATGATGGAATGAGGTAAAATTTAAAATAAGTGTTGCATTTTAAATTAGTGAGACCAAAAATGGAACCAAAAGACTATAAAAATAGAAGTTATCTTTCAGCCATTGAAGCTGCTAAATTTTTAGGCATTACTGTTGAGGCTCTTCACAAACTTGTAAATAAACAGATTATTAAACCACAAATTGCTGCAAGTGGGCAAATGCGTTTTGATTTAAACGAGATAAAAAAGTATGAGGAAAAATTTAAACCGAAAGTTCAGACAGACAAACTAGTGGATAAAGTAAATATTATGGAGATCAATGGGACACACCAAAAGATTCTTGTCAAAAATTCTATGAAAATGGACGATTTGCCAGATAACAGCATTCATCTAATGATTACATCTCCTCCATATTTTGATACAAAGATGTATTCAAGAGAGCCTATTGAAGGCGACCTTGGAAATATTCATGATGTTAATGAGTGGTTTGAGAGAATAAGCGAAGTTTGGAAAGAAGTTTTTAGGGTTTTACAACATGGAAGAAAGGCATTTATAAATATAATGAACCTTCCTATCAGACTTGAAAATGGTGGTTTTAGAACCTTGAATTTAGTAGGGAGAACA
>JBMFNP010000031.1:0-19553 GCA_049970095.1 Thermoplasmata archaeon
ATGAGATAAATAGGGTTAGAGCAACAACGAACATTACGATTGATTGGAATAGCGTGTCATGGAGAACCAGCATTCACTATGAAGATTAGATGCCTCGCCGTTCACGGCGGTGTGGTTCGCTGTGGTCGTCGAACCGCCCAGACGGGTTTCAAAGGGTGTCTGGGCGGAATAAACGACCCCTTTGGTAATTGACAAAAAAATAAAAACGAAAATGTCAAACTGGAATGATGTACTGTTCCAGATACTTTGCCATCTCGCTGACATTGTCCGGCAGTTTGGAGCATTCCACGATGATGAGATGAAAAAAGAACAATGCATACGAAGCATGGGTGTGGATAGATCATGATGCAAATGGGAACCCACGCACTGGACCACAAGCAACAAGACACTGGGAAAACCCTTACTGGGGTAGTTACAGGGAGTGATGAGAACCATGAGTAAAAAATTGTTAAAAAAATTGCTAATATCTTTATTATCTTTATTTGCGGTTGCTATATTGATTATGATTGTTCCGAGTATGGCTCTTCATATCTACTTTTGGCAAAGAGAGAGAATTTATGTAGCGTGGATAAGGCTTTCGGGAAATACAGAATTAAACTTCACTCAAGTTGAACAAATTAATTGGAGTCAAGCGGAAGATGTGGCTAATAAATATGGATTTAATTTAACATATTATGAAAATTATGCGGAGACAACATTGATTGACTTTGAGAAGAATGGGAGTATAAGTGGTAGACGGTAATCC
Organism: Thermoplasmata archaeon; assembly: GCA_049970095.1. GTDB lineage: Archaea > Thermoplasmatota > Thermoplasmata > Lutacidiplasmatales > SKW197 > SKW197. Next base: position 746 of record JBMFNP010000031.1, read on the forward strand.
CTTAGCTGTGGTGTAAATATCAAACACAATGAGAGGAAAGATTCTCTATCCGTGCATTGGGAATCTGATTACGATCGAAAATTCGATAGTATATCTTCTGATGAAAATTATGTAATAAACAAAACAACGGAACTCCTTGATGCATGGGGATTAACTGCAGATTGGCAAAATGCTACATGGATCTGCCAGATTGAGGATTGAGTGCTATTTGTTGTTAGCAGTTCTTGCCGATACGAATGGAGGAACTTATAGGATATTAGTGATGGAAGTTTCGTAGGAGGATGGCGATATGGATGAGGAGGGTCATAAAGAATCCTGCCTGATTGTTTTATATAGGAGAACACCGAATCTTTATGATCCTTTCCACACAAATATTTCCATCTCTTCACATATTTCAAAACCCTCCTTTTTGTAAAGCTCTACTGCATTCTTGTTGCTAGTTTCCACAGCCAGAAAAATTTCTTTCACACCGTTCATACATGCCCAGCCCTTCGCACCCCTGAGCAACTTCCTACCATGTCCCTGGCTACGAAAATTCTCAGAGACGGCAATAAGTGGGATGTAGGCTCTGGTACAATCTTGAGGAAAACGCATGAGCATCAACGCCCCGCAGAGTTTACCGCATGCGTAGCTTTCTAAAACTACCATCTCTTTCTGTTCTCTCTCAAAATAGGCCACAATATTTCTTCTTTCCTTTTCTCCGAAAGATTCCAGAAACAGTTTCTGCGCATTCTCCAGTTCATTCTCTGCACAAATTTTAATGCCATCAGGTATTGAGTTTTGCTCATATATCTGGCATTTCATCTTATAATGCGTGCTTGATATCTGAAAATTGCATTTTAGAAGCACACCTTTGAGTTCCATGTCATTGGGTTTTACCTTTATGGCAACTTCATTGATTGAAGAGTTCTCTATATTTTTCATGAAATTTTTGAGAAGGGGCAGAAGGATGCCCTCCTCTTTTCTCCCAGCCAGCACCATGTAATATCCCTCAAACTTCATCAGAAATGCAGTGCACACCACATTTCCATCAATAATTCCTAGCAAATGGTATTCTGGCAGATAATCCTGTGAGGAAAAAATTGCTGAAAAATCACAATGCGCGACTGTGCACCAGAACCTCCGGAATGCTTCAGACCACTTTTCGTTATATTTCTCTATTTGCATTACCAGCCAAGCCTTTCTAGAGCTCTCTCTTCTTTCGTTTCTTTCTTGAATTTTCTGTAATGTTCCTTGCAGATTCTCACAGAACCTTTTCTATCACCTACACCTGGAAAAACTTTTGAGAGTTTGAGAGCGGATACAGAGCGTTCTGCCACATTCTTGCATCCTTCTATCTGGCATCTCTCTTTTTCCTCTGTTTTGTGTTTCATTTCTGGCATGTTCATAACCCCAGATATGTTTTTATCATGTCCTCAAGATTTGGGCGTCCTATTTCATCCAGTTCATACCTAACCCTGAGAATGGGTTTATTCACCTTCATAACCCTTTCAAGGTTAATGGGTGTTCCAGATACTACCAAATCACATGGCACCCTGTTTATAGTTTCCTGGAGTTCTTCCATCTGTGTCTTTCCATATCCCATTGCAGGAAGCAGATTCTTAAGATGTGGATATTTCTTGAATGTTTTCTTGATAGAACCAACCGCGTACGGTTCCGGGTCCACTATTTCTCTAGCACCAAACCTCTTTGCAGCAATTGTACCTGCCCCGTATTTCATTTCACCATGTGTAAGTGTGGGACCATCCTCAACAACCAGCACAGTTTTTCCCCTTATCCTTTCTGGATGTTCTGTAGAGATTGGGGAGCCTGCTTCTATAATGTCTGCATCTGGATTCATTTCTTTAATACTTGCTTTGACTGCCTCTATGTTTTCAGGGTTTGCAGTATCCACCTTGTTTATCACCACCACATCAGCCATTCTGATGTTTGCCTCCCCGGGGTGGTACTTTGATTCATGCCCCGGGCGATGGGGGTCTGCAACTACAATATGAAGGTCTGGCTTGTAGAAGGGAAGGTCATTGTTCCCGCCATCCCAGAGAAGTACATCACATTCCTTTTCTGCAGACCGCAAAATCTTTTCATAGTCTACACCAGCATAAACTACAATTCCATTATCTATGTGGGGCTCATACTCTTCTCGCTCCTCAATAGTGCATTTGTACTTATCAAGGTCCGCATAACTTGCAAATCTCTGAACAGCCTGTTCCTTCAGGTTGCCATATGGCATCGGGTGCCTTACCACGACAACTTTTTTCCCCATGTTCTGCAAAATTTTTGCAACCCTTCTCGTTGTCTGGCTCTTACCTGCACCGGTACGCACTGCACACACAGCCACCACAGGCACCTGAGCCTTTAGCATTGTTACTTTGGGAGGAATGAGGCGGAAACCCGCACCATGAGAGAGTGCGATGGAGGCACGGTGCATCACATACTCATGCGAAACATCGCTATATGAAAATACTACTTCGTCCACACCTTTTTCCTTTATCAGTTTGGGGAGTTCTTCTTCCGGATATATTGGAATACCCTCAGGATACAGCTTCCCAGCCAACTCTGACGGATATCTTCTTCCTGCTATATCTGGGATCTGGGTCGCTGTGAATGCAACCACTTCATACTCTTCGTTATCCCTGAAGTATGTATTGAAGTCATGGAAGTCTCTACCAGCAGCGCCCATTATGACCACTTTTTTTCTGTTCATAGCATCACCTCTGCATCTCGCACATAATATGGGAAGTATTTACAATTTTCTAACTTCGGAAACTCAGTGATAATTTTTAAATTTATGGAGTGCTTATGGCAGAACAATCAGAGCAGTAAGTACGAGGTACTGATTATGAGAGAAAAGTTAGGGGTTCTTAATCTGGAGGTAATTCCATACACTGAGAAGCCGGAATACAGAGATACTGGTTGGGTTGAAGCCACATTCACGCTTACAAACCGAGAAATAATTTTTACAGTGAATGAGAAGCATGCCACAATTCCCCTTGAGACTATCACGGAAATCAGGACACTTTCCGAAAGCGAGATTTTCAAGGTCAGAAAGGGAGTAATTGCCATTGGATTTACAACCCGTAAAGGAGAATTGGGTTACTCTCTTATCAGAGGTCCAGAACTGTTAATTTCTGCACTTAGATGTGCACTGATAGTAATTAGTGGAAAAGAGACAAGGGTGGAACAGCCACTTTCACAAGTGGAGCGCGGGCTGGTGCTTCTTCTGTTCCTGAATGTGAGAAACAAGAAAACCCAGGAGTTTCTGCTTGCAGCATTTGGTGATGAATTGAAGGATGCGCTGAACACACTCCAGCAAAAAGGTTTCATTGATGAGGAACACAATCTCACACCAGCGGGCATAAAATTTTTGAAGGAAAGGGAACAGTCAGTGATTTACCAGCCACAGCGTGCAACAGAATACACCTTTCCAGAAGCAGCAAAAATGTTCGGGATGAGTGTAGTGCTGGAAGCAAAAATGCGCTACTTTCTCAGAACATTCCGGGTGCCCAGAAATGACCTCAGGAAATTCTTTGAAGAACCAGAGAAATCTGAACTCCTTGATTTTTTGAAATACTATATCAAAAAAATGGGAATCGGGACCATAGAACTTGAGGATTACACCCCGTTTAAGTTTACAATCAAAGTGAAAAACAACGAAATTCCTAAAATTTACATTGCCCCAAAAAATACCAGATCATGTTTTGTGCTGAGCCAGTTCTTATACAGAATGTTTACAGAATGTCTGGGGCTTTCTGCGAGTGTGGAAGAAAAAGTATGTATCAATATGGGCGGGAGTGCCTGCGAATTCAGGATTGAACTCCAGCCACTCAACCTTTACCTTTCAATATTGAACATAGATGATGCAAACAACCTGAAATCAATTGAGGAGGGCAAATCTGTAAGCCATCAACTGTTAAAATTCTATGAGGCCATGAAACTTGTAAAAGATAGTGCCATTACAGAAAACGGAAAGATTTTCCTCAGGTACACTGAGCATTACGGACTTGAAAAATGGGAGGAATTCACGCCACCCTGGTACAGCGAGAAACTGGATCCAAGAATTGCACTTGACCCTGAATTCAGAAAATTGTTTGAAGATTCCTGGAAGAGGATAAAAGAATGAATGTGTGGAAAAAGGTGCTTGTGCCCGGGTGTTTTCCTGTTTTAGCTGGATATAGAATTCAATGCGGAATTGCCATTGCAGAATACTCAGAGATAACGGAACATGAGGAAAACAAAATTCTTCTTGAGGGTATAGATAATCTGGAATTGAAAAAAATCAAAGAAGTTGCTGGCGAGAGAGGTTTTAAAATTTGCGTTAGGGGGTTTGCAACCCCTGAGACAATCCTCACTGGGATCACATACCTTATCATGAAACATCCAAAAATTGACACAGCAGAAGTAAGAAAAATTGTAGGGGAATATAGCATAGAATGTGCCTCTGCCCTCTATGGGGGCATTGTGTTTATGCTAGACAATGAAATTCTCAGCACATTTGTTGAAATTCCTGAAAATTATGTGCTTGCTATATTTGAAACAGCGTATTCCCCTTCTCTAAAAAATTGCCACCCGAACATAGAATCCTATTTGGATTTTGTAAGCGGTGCCCTTTCCATGGACCTTGAAAAATGTAGTGAAGCGCTTGCAGAAATCCAGGGAAGCAGAGAGTTCTGGGACAAACACAGAGAACTGCAGGAAACCAGCATATTCTGGGGGCTGGGAGCCAATAACATGGTTTTTTCAGTAATGAAGGGAGATAATGTGAGGGGGCACGAAATCAACAGGACCGGTTTACTTCTGGAGGAAATAGATGATTGAACACGAGGTTCTGGTTATAGGAAACACACTTTCTGCGCATATCACCGCTGCACTTCTGGCAAAAAAAGGAATAAATGTAGGATGGGTTAGGAGGAATGAGAAAAAATTTCCAGAACTTGAGAATCTCTGGTTTGGACCAATTGAAAATCTCATAGAACTGGGAGAGGTTCTTGGGCTGCACATTGGCACAAGGCAGGTGAAAGACTTCTATGTTGTAAAACATTACAGGAGTTTCAAAATGCCTATTACTGCATCTCAGATGATTGCATACCGTTATCTACCCCTCAACGCACGGCCTAAAATATTTAAAGCTCTTTTTAAACTTTCAAGGCAAAAGCCAGATGAACTGCAAGCAATCACAGCTGCAGACCTGTTCTCTAAATTGAAGTTTGATGAAGACACTTCAAAATATCTGGGTGTGCTTGGTGGGCTGGCAACTGGGATTCCATACCAAGGCATGGATGCTGTAAGTTATATCTTGGAAATAATGAAAATGCGAAAGCAGTATCCAGATGTGTACTCCATCACACCAGGCATTGAAGAGGTGCTGCAGCAACTCAGAGAGGTGTACTCGGAAAATGCTGGAGCTGTTTATGATCTGGATTGCGAGAAATTATCAATGGAGGATGCACATGCGGTTGCTGTTATCACCAGCGAAAAAAATATTGAAGCAAAAAGCTTTGTTGTTAGTGTAGAAGCACACAAACTCTACCCTCTGCTGAATAATCCACATTTAAAGGAATTTGCAGAGCGAAAGGTTTACTGTCTGGATGCAAAAATCGTTTTGAAAGAGAAGAATAATGATCTCTTTGCTCCCCTCATTTTTCAGGAATATCCACTTATAGGTGTTTTTCCGCTGGGTAAACGATTTGCCACGAGTGGAAGAATGCTCACATACTGGAGATTTGTTGCTGGACGCAAGCAACCTGATATTGGGCGCGTCAAAAGGAAAATCAAGATCCTTCTTGCAAGAAACTATGCCAACATCTGGCAGAATGTAGAAGATGAGGATTACCTGCTTTCCGAAGTACCATTGCCACACTACAAGAAAATTCCACAGCTCATAGGAAGAAACCTTTTCATTGGCACAAGAAGTGTCTATGGAAATAACCTGCGTGATGAAGTAAAGGCTGGAATTGATGCCTTCATGCTCTCCTATAAGTATCTGACATCCTCTTATTGATTGCTCTTTCTAGTTCAGGACTGCTCTTCACCGCATTTTTAAAATCTTTGGAACAAGCTCATTATTTCTTCAAAATAAACCTCTTTCCTTGAAAAATTTTGGTTTTTATTCTATTCCATACCTCTTGCATTCCGCATCCACATATTCCTGAATTTTCTTGATTTCCTCTGGTTTGTTGAGGAGATGCCTGAATCTACCCTGGATTTTAAGGAATTCTTCAACTGGTTTTCTGGGTTTAGGAGGCGCCTTTGTCACCTTCAGTGTGTTCCTATCACCATTTTCCATTTCCCAGAGTATTATGTAGCCAGTATCTACTGCAAGTTTTGCTATCTCAATGCTCTTTTCACTGGGTGTTCTCCAGCCCGTGGGACATGGTGTATAGACCACTATGAAACTGGGTCCTTTTTTTGAGAGTGCTTTCTTAACTTTACTCTGGAAATCCATATAGTATCCCACAGAGGCTGTTGCCACATAACTTGGTCTGTGGGCTGCAACAATTTCAGCGAGAGGTTTTTTCGGCACATCTTCACCAATGCTGAGTTTACCTGGAGGTGATGTTGTAGTTGAAGCACCATAAGGTGTGGCTGAAGAACGCTGAATGCCTGTATTCATGTATGCCTCGTTGTCATAGCAAACATAGAGCACATCATGGCCTCTTTCAAGCATGCCGGATAATGCCTGGAAACCAATATCATAAGTGCCTCCATCACCCCCTATTGCAATTATATTTTTTCCTTCTCTCTGCCCTTTTGCCTTGAGGGCTGCATCTATGCCAGAAGCGACCGCTGCCGCATTCTCAAATGCCACATGAATATAAGGCACTTTCCATGCGGTGTTTGGATAACCAGTGCTTACAACCTCCATACAACCAGTTGCCTGGGCTACAATTGTATTTTTTCCTGCTGTCGCAAGCAGAAGCCGCAATGCAACAGTTGCCCCACATCCTGCACATGCAGTGTGCCCTGGTGCAAACAAACTTTCCTCATTCATTTGATCACCTCTATCAGTTCTTTCTTAACACCAATCCATTCCACAAGATCCTCTCTGCCCTCTTCATATGCTCTTGTTGCACTCTCATACGCCTCAATAATGTCTTTTATCATAATATCCCTGCCACCCAGCCCGAGAATGAAATCATAGATCTTTGGTTTCTTCCGTGCCTTGGAGTTGACAAAGAGTGCTGAAATCTCAGGGTAAACTGCACCCCCAAATCCAAGGGAGATGTTTCTCTCAAGGACCACAACAACCTTGGCATTCTTCAGGTATTTCTTTAGAAGGTCTGCAGGGAAGGGCCTCAATGTTGTGATTTTAATTGCGCCTGCTTTCTTTCCCTCAGCCCTCAATTTTCGCACTCCTTCTTTCACAGTTCCAGTCATTGAACCCATGCTCACAAAAACAACCTCTGCATCCTCAACCATGAAAGGTACAACACGCGCATATTTTCTCCCAAACTTTCGTTCAAATTCGGCAAAAACCTCATCAATAACCTTTGTTGCGCTTTCCATTGCCATCTGGACTGCATACCTGAATTCCATATAGTTATCAGGCGAAGAAAAGGCACCAAAAGTCATTGGATTTTCAACATCAAGTTTGTAAAAAGGTTTATATGGTGGCAAAAATTCATCCACATCCTTTTGATCAGGGATTTCCACACATTCCATTGTGTGTGTGAGCACGAAGGCGTCCATTCCCACCATTGCAGGGAGCAATACTCTGTGGTCCTCACAGATTTTGAAAGCCATGAGCATCAAGTCTAGGGTTTCCTGGTTCTTTTCTGCATAGAATTGTAGCCACCCAGAATCACGCTCTGCAATTGTGTCCTGATGGTCGCACCAGATGTTTATTGGTGCAGAGAGAGCACGATTACCCACAGCCATCACAATAGGGAGACGCATCCCTGCAGCAATGAACAGCACCTCATGCATCAGTGCCAGCCCTTGTGAGGATGTAGCAGTTGCTACCCTTGCACCTGCAGCACTTGCACCCACACACGCACTTATTGCAGAATGTTCGCTTTCGCATTTCACAAACTGGCAATTCATTTCCCCATTTGCTACAAATTCTGAGATTTTCTCTGGGAACAGTGTTGAGGGTGTTATTGGATATGCGGGAATCACTTCAACCCTTGCAAGCTTTGCTGCATATGCAGTTGCCATATTTCCTCTTAAAACCATCTTCATGCGATCACTTCTCCTCTACAACCATGCTTATTGCCTTGAACGGACATTCATTTGCGCAGATGCCACACCCCTTACAGTAATCATAATCAGTTTTGGGTCCCTCCTCCTTGTTTTTCATTGAAATTGCAGCATCTGGACATACGATTATGCAGATTCCGCAGCGCTTGCATTTATCAAGGTCTGTTACTGGCTTCATGTTCCGCCAGCCACCAGTCTTATTCCTGATAGAGCTTCCAGGCTCTGTTACAGTTGCACCAATACATATTTTCATCCTTACCACCCCTTGATGGTATTCTCATAGGCTTCTTTTACTGCCCTTGCATTTTCTTCCTTTTTTACTGGCGATTCCTGTTTCACTGCCTTCACAATTGATTCAATTGAGAGTCCTTCAACAACCCTTGCATATGCACCCAGTATTGCGGTATTTACTATGGGATTTGTGGGTGTGCCTAGCCCGTTTCTCACTGCAATCTCTGTTGCATCCACAGTGGCAATCCTGTAGTTTTTGTAGTTAAATTCTTCTGGCTTCTTTTTAGTATTGAATATCAGTATGCCATTCTGCTTGAGTCCTGAGGTAACATCAACAGAACCTAGCAAGGTCATGTCAAGCACTATCACAATATCTGGTTCGTAAATCTGGGAGCGAATATCTATCTCTTTCTCGTCAATGCGCACGAATGCGGTCACAGGTGCACCCCTTCGTTCCACACCAAAAACAGGGAACGCCTGTACATACTTTCCCTCAAAGGCAGCTGCCACAGCCAGTGCATTTGCTGCAGTTACAGCACCTTGCCCACCTCTACCATGAAACCTTATCTCATACATGATTATCAAAACCTCCAAATTCTAGGTGTATATGGGTTTTATGGTTGAGTTGGTTGCATGTAAGATTCTACCGCACTGCTATTTTCCAGATTGTTTGTGTTGATCTACATCACCATTCAGGCATAAACTAATAAATAGGATTTTGCTATTGTGTGGAAGACGATGTTTGCAAAAGATGGTATCCCACTCCTGGTTTCCCTGTTCACTGGATGCATAGTTGCACTTCTTGGAGGATTTCTTTTTGCATCGCAGTTATTGATTGGAATTTGTTTCTTTTTCCTTGCACTTTTTATGTTTTTTGCATATTTTTTTAGGGATCCTGAACGAAATTGCGGTGAAGGTATTGTTTCTCCAGCTGATGGTGTAGTTACTGATGTGAAGAAAAGTGGTGGTCAGTGGTTTATAAGCGTGTTCATGAATGTACATGATGTGCATGTAAATCGGGCGCCCGAGGAGGGAAAGATTGTACGTGTAAATCATTTTTCTGGCAGGCATCGGATTGCATTTGGAAAGAGGAACGCGGAGAATGAACACACAGTGATTGAAATAGAAAGTAAACATGGAAAAATTAGAGTAGTCCAGATTGCAGGAATTTTTGCCAGAAGAATCCATACATATGTCCGGGAAGGAATGTTTGTCAAAAAAGGGGAGAGGATCGGCATAATTTTCTTGGGGTCCAGAGTAAATCTTTATTTACCAGAGAATGTGGTAATTGATGTAAAGAAGGGCATGAGGGTAAGGGCCGGTGAAACCTCGGTAGGTGAGTGGAAAGATGATGTGGATTAAGAAAGTATCTCTGGCAGACCTTGCAACACTTGGCAATGGAATGTGCGGGTTTTTTGCAATTATCTATACGCTTGACAGGAATTTCCTGGTTGCATATCTCTTAATTCTCTGTGGCGCAATGCTGGATGGATTGGATGGATATCTAGCAAGAAGATTCCCACCTCATCATAATGCTGGAAGAATCCTAGATTCCATCTCCGATACTATTTCTTTCTGTGTGGCGCCTGCACTTCTCCTGTATAATCAGTTCTATTCACTTGAGAGAGGAAGTGCCTTTGTCAACCTTGAAAATTTTCTTGCTGTACTCTCTCCAGGACTTATTGCTCTCTTTGGGATGTTGCGTTTGATTAAATTCAGCACAAGCGGATACAGATTTCAAGTGTTTCACGGGCTTCCCACTCCTGCTACTGCAATAAGTGCAATCTCTCTTTCTCTCCTTTTTGGCCCTGTGGGCGTGCTGGCAGAAAATTATCTTGCAGTTCTTCTTCCAATCTGCATATTTGCCTTTCTCATGATTTCAGATATAGAGTATCCAAAGGCAAGGGAGGGAGTGGCTCTTTGGGTAAGTGCATGCGCAGGAATTGCAATATTCCTTGCGATTGTGGGTATAAAATTCAGTATCCAGATGCTAGGAACCGCTTGTGCAATTCTCTCCAACATACTGATTCTCTTCTACATTCTGGTCTCACCTATCATTTTGAAGTTCTGGAGGAATAGTAATGGATAGAGCAAAAACATATTTTGGGTGCAGTGCTAGGGAAAGGGCATGTTTTGAAGCTGGAATTAAACTTGCAACTGTGTACCATCAGTTTGTAGGCACACCAGTCAGCATGGAGAATGTGGATTCTCTGGAAAAGGCAATTGAAAATGGTGTGAAAATCCAGCCCTTTGTGAAGGCTGTGGAGGTGCATATTGACCGCACAAAATTAAGAGCAAAAAGAGATGAATATGATTATCTCACACTGACTGGGAGCATGCTTCATGTGCGGCTTTCAATCGTGTATGAGAATGTGGAAGTAATTGCAGAAATGAGATACATCAAGGAGATGGATTATCCTCTGATGTACATAAAAGAAATAAAGGATTGAACAATATTTATCCTTCATAAAGAAAAACATGGTACTGGTATTCTCCATCTACCAGCAGTTTCTTTGTTTCTACGAGGAAATCGTGTCCTGAATCAAGTGTGAGTGAGGGATGTTGTGTGTCTTGATTAAATATCTCGGCTTTTGTAGTTTCTGTACCTGTGAGTGTCCATTTCCATAGATGAATTTTTGCGGCAAATTTAAAAGTAACTGCGGAATTTTCGCGCCTAAGCACAACCTGGTCTTTTGTAAATTCAAGTTTAAAGGGCTTTCCATTGATTAAACCAGGAAGGTGTGTCCCCAGACGGTCCTTATTGTATGTAAATGTAAGGATGCTCTCACCCTGCATAGAAATCATATCATTCACACCATTTCCTACCACATTTACCACATTGTTCATCTCAACATATGTGTAGTTTGTCTCTCTCTGGTTTAGAAAGAAGCCAGTGGCTATCGCTATAAGTATAAGCACAGTCGCTGTAACCACTACCTTTGAGGAAACAAACTCCCACATATTTCACACCTGTAACACTTTAATCTGGACATAAAAGTCTGGGGAAAAACCATCGCCATCTATGTCGCCTGGATATGTGAGTTTTTTAAGGCTGAGTGCGTATTTTGCACCTCCTATTTCAAGTGTGTCCCCCGAATCTGAGCACATGGGTATATTTTTTGCACCATCCAGCACTGCATAACTTCTTATTGTTGAGTAAATTTTATACTCAATTCTGTATTTTGTATAGTCCCCATTCAGACTTCCACCAATATGAATATATTCTGTCTCACTTGGAAATTCAATATCTACACGAATATCTGTGTTCTCCCCACCTCTATAAACCTGTATGATCTGCATTTTCAGTTCATTTATCCTCGCATCCAGCTGGTTTTCTTTCTGGATTCTTGTGAAGTACATGAAACCTCCGATGATAATTGGTATGGTAATTCCGAGGATTACCATTATTATCAGGAGCCGCATGGGTAAATCCAGTACCCCTCTGTTTTCAAATATAAACCTTCTTTTCAAATCACCTCACCACCACGATTACATCATTCAATTCCTGTGGGGCTGTGCCACCTGTGTACTTGGCAATTACCTTTATACTGCCAGAATCCTCATAGCCATCAATAACTGGCGTAATTGTAACCTTTGCGTAACCATTACCATCTGTTCTCGTGATTTTATCTGCATTCAATACATTGACGCCCTTGAATTCTATCACCACATCCCCGAGAGGATTGTTTTTATTATCGTATGTCCAGATTTCAATTGTACTTGCAGTGTTGTTCTTTATTTGTTTTGGTTGTACAACGAGTGTTTTAAGTTGCGGCTTGTTAAAGTACTGGAGATAACCCCAGATTATCCCACTCCCAAGTGCTATCACAATTACCATAATCAGCAGGTAGAGTGGGAGCCCTTCTAACGCACCTTTCTTTCCTTTCAACATTCTAATCCATATATTACACTACGGGTATATAATACTTACATTTGCATGGTAGTAGATGATACCAGCCTCTAAACCAACCCTTATATATTCCCCAGGTTTTTCATTCCATGATGTACGGATATTACAGATATAGAAGGGGAATCTCATTCAGTAGCAGGGAACTGAAAGATATCATGATTTCAGTTTTGGTTCTCACAACATGTTTCACACTTGCAAGAATATGGGGTGCATGGAATGCACTGGATATTCAAGTCGCAATTCAACTGTTCATGATTTCTTTTTTTGCAGTGCTGACTGCATTTCTTTTACACGAACTTGCACATAAATTCACAGCAAACTATTATGGATATTGGGCAGAGTATCGGGCGTCGTATTTCTTCCTGTTGATTGCTTTTGCATGCTCATTGTTTCTGGGCTTCGTGTTTGCGGCGCCTGGTGCGGTGGTAATCGCAGGCTATCTCAGCAGAAGGGAGAACGGAATCATCAGCGCAGCAGGACCATTTACCAATCTCATGATTGCAGTTATTCTCCTCCCAGCAACTTTCTTGCTTCCCCTAACTGGATTTTTGAATGCAACTGTGGGAACCGTAATTTATGTTAATCTATTTATTGCTGGCTTTAATATGATACCATTTGGAAACATAGATGGTGCAAAAGTGCTTGCGTGGAAGTGGTGGGTATGGCTCCTCATGGTCATTGCAATCTGTGCAACCTTTGTGGCATTCATCCATCCCCCACTTGTGTGAGCATCGTAAACACCATCCAAAAATATTATATGCCTCCAAACAATCACTCCTCTGGATGCTAAGTGCTCTTGAGGAATTGATTATTGAAATTCTTGAGAACTATGGTTACAGAGTAATCAGTGTTTCAAACAGAATAATCCGTGCAGAACGCAATGCTGAGGATATTGTGGTTTCCTATGCACTCCCTGACGAGAACATTGAAGAGGCTGTGAGGAAATGCATTTCAGATGTGAGAAAAATTTCTGCTAGCACCAAATTGTTTATCAACCTAACCCCCAGCCAGACACTTTCACCAGACACTATAGAATTTCTAAAAGAATATTCATTGATACATGTGCCCAGACTAAACTTTGAAATGGAAATCGGAAGGACAAAACTTTCAAAAATTCTTGAGGGATATGAAGGGGAAGTGAAGGCAGTGCCAAAAGAAATTACATACTCAGGTGTGGAAAGGTTTTTTGCAATAAATGTGGATAGAAACGCAATAGAAAAACTGAGCACTCAGGTTTCTGGTTTCAATTACGAACTCAGATATGTGCCACATCATCTTTTCAGTTATGTGTGTGAAATTAAAAGACCCGGGATTGTCCAGAAGCTAACTGGCTTCTTGACCGTGGATGCTATCAATGGACAGATAAAGAAATGGAAAACTGTTCCTGATCATGTTGACCGCCCTGAGATCCCTGGGATGCTAAAAGAACCCGTTTTGGGCAGGGAGGAAGCGGAACACATGGCAAAAAAATGGATTCTGGCGAATGAAAGTAGAGAGATAAAACCAAGGGAACTGAGGATAGACAATATTCTTGTAATTGAGAAACGCCTGGAAGCCCCAGACCCTAACACAATTTCTTTAAATTATCTTGGAATTTTTCATCTACCCATATGGTATGTTGAAGGCAGTATGGGAATAATTATTGTGAATGCCTCTGACGGTGCCATCATTGACATGGAATTTTTCTAACCCCCAAAATTAAATAAATAAGCTTTCCATCATCTCTATGTGGAAGGACGGCTTACAATTGGACTTTATAACTCCTACGGAAACAGATTTCATGAGGTGCACAGGCGGGCAGTAACAAGATCTCTGGCTCTATGTACAGGGTTTGATTGTAACCTTGCAATCTTTGGATTTCCGATGCCACCAGAAATTACCACAGCAATTGAAATTTCTGAATTTTTATCTGAAAAAACTACAATTTCAACAAAGGAAGCACTGCTTTCATTGGCGAATGCTGGTAGATTCCAGATTTTTCCCTTCCCTAATAGGGGTTTTCCACCCCAGCTCGGAACTGTGGTGATTACAACCCAGAATCCCTCTCCCAGAAAAAGTGTAGATGCAAGGTTTATTGCCTCCCAGCTTCTTTGCGGGCGGTCAATATGTCTGATTTTCGGGCTGGGGCGCAGAGGACTGGGCAGAGTAGAGGAACTTGGCGAGTATCATTTTGAGGTTACAGGTAGAAATGTGGGCCTTGAGACCTGCACAGCTCTGGGTGCTGTTGTGGGTGCAATATCTGCAACCTTAAGGTGTATGAAGGGGGAATGAAAATTGCCACTGTTTGCACCACCTAGAAAAAAACAAAATGATTATGGAAAGATCTCAAGGAAACTTCTGGAGGCTGTATTTGAGAATGCTAAAAGCGCGCATCCAAATGAGTTTGCAGCACTCCTGAGAACAAATAGAAGGGGCGTGATTGCACAGTATGTGGTGCTCCCAGGCACGATTTCAAGCAGTGAGGCAGCAGTTTTCATGCTGCATATGAGACCAGTGGATTTTGAGATTATTGGCACAATCCACACACATCCTAGCCCTTATCCACTGCCTTCTGGTGCAGACCTTGCACTTTTTGAAAGATATGGAGTAATCCACATAATCGTTGCCTACCCCTATACTATGAGAAGCTGGAAAGCCTACAATCCCTATGGAAAAGAAATAAAATTGGAGGTTGTGTGATACAGTAAGACATAAATACACATTTTCTATTTTTCTATTTATGGGATTGAGAGCCAGAATGGCAATTGCAATAGCACTCCTTTTCGGTCTGGTATTTGCGATAGGAATGGGATTTATTGCAGTCCTTGAATATTTTGGAATTGTCGGTGGAATCTATCTCATAGTTATACCCCTATTATGGGCAATATTCGTGGTGTTGCTCCAGTGGGCAGTGTCTCCTTTTCTGATTTCATTTATCTACAAAATAAGATGGACGGAACCAGAAGAACTCGGACCGAAAGTTGCTAGCTATATCTACGATGTTTGTGCCAGAGAAAAAATAAATGTCCCAAGAGTTGGAATCATTAACGATTTAAATCCGAATGCGTTCACATTTGGCTGGACGAAAAATCATGCAAGGATTGCGGTTACAGAGGGAATTTTTGAATACTGTGAAGAGGACGAGAGAGTAGCAGTAGTGGCACATGAAATGGGACATATTGTGCACAATGATTTTGTTGTGATGACTGTAATTTCAGCAATTCCTTTGATATTCTATGTGATTGCAAGAGCGTGTATTTATTCTCTGAGATACACTCCAAAGGGAAAGAGGAGCGGAGGACAGGCAGCACTTGTCTTCCTTGCTGTAGCAGCTTTTTCATATCTGGTTTACATTTTCTCCCAGCTAATTGTATTGCTGGTTAGCAGGTACCGAGAATATTATGCAGATGAATATGCAGCAGAGAGTACCGGGAGACCGAATAATCTTTCCACAGCCCTCCTGAAAATTGCATACGGGCTTGCAACCGAGGGGCTTGGTGAAGAATCTGAAAAATCGCATTCAAAACATGTAAACCCGCTTGGTATATTCAATGCAGATAGCGCAAGGGCACTGGCAGCAATGGGTGCAGATGCATATGGTGTGTACTCTCTTGAAACCATCCAGAAAGCGATGGCATGGGACCTCTGGAATCCTTGGGCAACCTTACTTGAATTACAATCCACACATCCATTGCCTGCAAAACGCCTCAAAAAACTGGGAGAAATTGCTGAAAAAATGGGGCAGGAGCCACTGATAGAATTTAAGCTAAAGAAACCAGAATGTTTCTGGGATGATTTCCTAAAAGATGTATTTGCAAAGTATGGCGGCTTGGTTATTGGACTGTTAACTGGGATTCTTATTACTTGGTACACATGGTATTCTGGTAATGCCCAGCAACTTGGGTGGGCAGTACTCGCTTCTTTTTCATTATTCCTTGTTATTGTGGGTGGCTGGGGGCTTCTTTACCTTCTTGGATATGCTTATCCTTTCAGGTTTGTGCCTGGTAAGGTCATGCGTCTGCTGGAAAATCCGAAGGCGTCGCCAATTCGTGGAATTCCAGTAAAATTGAAGGGGAGGATAATTGGAAGAGGAATACCCGGTTTGTTTTTCTCAGAGGACTTAAAACTGGATGATGGAACTGGCTTGCTTTTAATTGACTATCACCAGATATCCAAATTTATTGATGTGCTCGTAGGCATATTTGCCACTGAAGAAAATGTGGGAAAAGAGGTAATTGTTGAGGGTTGGTATAGAAGAAAAATTGTGCCTTACCTGGAACTGTACAGGATGCATATTCCCATGGGAGGCATATGGAGAGTGCGAAAAGTATATACCTCTTACTTTTACATAATCGGATCTGCATTTGTGATGGTGCTGGGTTTACTTTTTATGTGCCTCTTAATCTGAAACAAACTCCTCAACAATCAGGTTTATCTTTCCATAAGTGCAAGTTTCTGTCCTTCTCGCAGTGTCACAACTTTATAACAAAACTTCCTTGCTATCCTCCCTAACTTCTTATCAAGTGTAGCAATATACACTTCTCTATCACTGAATTTACCTGCACATTCAATTATCCCCCTATCCCCTTTCTGCGAAACATCCACAATCCTGTATCGGGTAGCAAACTTAAGAACTGTTTTCGCCTTTGCATCTTCTTTTGCCAGTCCTTCAAGTTCTAACATTACAGATGAAGGTACCACAATTTCTATTTCACCTGCGAAATCAAATATCAAGTTGTCTAGATTTACGGAATAATTAAACGGAATGTAAAGCATGTTGGCATCAAGAATAATCACTGGCTTTTTTTCCATAGGCTTACTACTCTCTGGATGTAATCTCTCCCTGGATCTTTACCTTTTTTCCAAGTTTGATGGCACCCCCATAAACCACTCCATTGTGCACCACAGTCCCAGGAGACAGCTCTACATCTCCATCTGCTTCAATCCTTTCAATCACAGAACTTTCTCTTGAGATGACATTCCTTTTGGAGAGAACTATGCCAGTTTTTGCATCTTTTCCAATTTCTACATTTCCGTTTGCGGTAATGTTACCTGCAACTGCACCTGTTTCTATGACACAATCTGTACATGCAATTTCTCCATCTACCTGTGCATTTTCACCAATGCGCACTGCACCCCCTGCAACCAGATTTCCATGAATTTTTGCATTTTTCCCAATCACAAGGTCCTTCTCAGATTTCAGGTTCCCATAGATCTCAAAGTTGTCCATAATATTCAGGTTTTCAACACTCATCATAACAAATTCTGGCATGCCCTTTGGCACACCTATCTTTTCTGCCTCCTGGTTTTTCTGAAGTTGCTCACGCAGTTGGGTGTTCTCCTTTTCTTTTGCCTCCAATTGCATTCTGAGATCAGAAATACTGTTTTCCAGCATTGCAATTTTTGCATTTAATTCTGGAACCTGTGCTTCCTCATCCTTTTTACCCTCCAACCTTGCCTTGAGTTCATTTATTTCCCTTTCCTTCTCAAAAATTACCGCCTGAAGGTCAGAAGATACAATATTTTGTTCTTTAAGGATCTTGTTTTCTTCCTCCAGTTCTGCTATCCGTTTCTCCTTTTCCTTTATTATCGCTTCAAAATTTTCTGGGGGAACTGGTTGCTGGGAAGGTTGTGTTCCCTGTGCTAGTGCAGTACGAAGATTGGCATTTTCTTCTTCCAGTTTCTTTACCTTAGCACTTAATTCCTCGTTGAGCGTATCCATTCTATCAATTTCCTCATTCAGTTCCCTTATTGAGGCGTTTCTCTCTTCCTTCATTTTTTCATACTGTTCATTCATATAGTCAATCTGGTACTGCAATCCTTTGATTTTTTCCTCGTACTGCCCTACAAGCATGCTTAACTGGTCCACTTTGGATTGCCAGAGCCTTGCAATTTCCTGTTTTTCCTTTTCAAGTTGCTCAATTTTTGCAAGAAGTTCTTTCCTCTCGTCAACCAATCTTTTTATTCTGTCCCTTACTTCATCCCCTGTATCCATATCTTACCCGATTTTGGTATAGGTTTTTGATATATAAATCTATTCTCGTGTTGGACTGTGGGACAAAATTAGAGTGAATACAGATTAAAGAGGTTATGCCAAAGGGCTCTGCAAGCCATGGATGTGCAAATTCTGTCTTCTCTTTTTTGGGAGATTTGCCATCCTAACATTCTCTTATCCGCTGAAAACGCCGCTTCTGAATGATTCCGCATAAAATATTCGGAAAGATAAATGAGTGGGGCATTTACGAATTCTTTCATTGTATCGCGCCACTTAGCGCCTCCACGCACGGTCGCATTTTTCTTCGGGATTACATACACTTTTACATTCTCAAACATATTTACATAGGAAGGATTGCTAAAGTACTTGTCCAGTCTGATGCTTATCATTTCAACATTAATGAACCTCAGAAATTTCATTGCCTTCTCAAAAGCCTCTTTCTCACTTTTCTGGCTTGTTCCGTGGTCAATGTACATCCGACTCTTTATATCTATGAT
>JBMFNP010000032.1:0-19280 GCA_049970095.1 Thermoplasmata archaeon
CGCCCGAAAAGCGTGCACGGAAAAAAGGAAAACTTGGGAGTGCCAGAGGCACTCCCGTGGGGTTACCGTAAGGGGCAAAGCCCCTCGCCGAAAAGCGTGCACGGAAAAACTTGGGGGTGCCTTTGGCACCCCCTCTGGGGGTTACCGTAAGGGGGCGTAGCCCCCTCGTGGGAAATCCTGCGACGCAGGTTCGAATCCTGCCGGGGCTACCAACAATATTAAAAATGGTGATAGTTATGATCCCAAACGGGCAGAATATATGTGGTTCCACAATGGAACAGGATGGGCTCTTTGTAGGGCTCGGGACAGATGGAAAAACAAGGAGATGCTGTGCCTCTAATCCATCCGATTTTCTGCCCGAAATTGAGAATTGCACAATCTCCTGGGTAAATTACAGAGTGGACGATATTGAAAATGAAGGACTCAAAGTGGCTGCAATTTTTGGATTCTCAACAAATCTCTATACATCTCTCGTTGCTAGCGGGTTGTCTGGCTACGCTGACATTGATACGGAACTCGGTGTGAAGATACCAGCGGTGCATGTAGATAGGGAATCCTTGAGCATACTTCCAATCATCATTCTTGTGAAAAGAGGGCTAATTCTCACAATACACACAGAAAAAATTATAAGATTTTTCAGATTTGGAAGATATGCAGACATTTTCTTCAAAAAAATACCAAAAACACTACCGATTGAAGACAAAATTACGATAATTATGGCACGCCTTATTGACGAAAACAACACCACAAATTTTGATTATCTTTCAAAAATTGAGGATGCAGCTGACGCACTGAATGACCTCATGGCAGACGGAAAATTGCCTGGTATAGAAATTGCAAAACAGATTCACAGAGTGAAAAAAATGATAATCCTGTATATGCATGCGCTCTGGGCATCCCTAGATGTGATTCACTCCCTCCGATATGGTGATGCAAATCTGATTTCAGACAATCCAAAAATCCTTGGGAAATTCACACTGCTTTCCGAGGATGTGAACAGGCAGATTGGAATTACAGAGCATATGTCGGAAGTCCTTTCATCTGGACTTGAGGTTGTGCAGACAATTTACAACAACCAGTTGCAGCAGCTCAACAACAGAATCACATGGATTGCCGCATGGCTGGCCATTCTCAGCACTGCAGCAATTGTGCCAAACACCATAGCCACCATTCTCAGTTCACCTGTGTGGGGGCTGGAACATAACAATCCCTGGCACCTCTTTATATATCTCTGTCTGATCACAATTCCCGCAGTCTGGGCCACATTTTTAGTGTATACCTGGGTAAAGCAATTTGCAAAACTTCCGTCAAAAAAGGAGGAAGTGGAGGTAAGAGGGGATGGAGAAGCGGGGATTCCCAAGCCTGGTCAAAGGGGCAGGACTTAGAATCCTGTTGCATAGGCATTCGCCGGTTCAAATCCGGCTCCCCGCATAAACTATTTAGGTTATCAATTTAGCTACATTATCACCAGTTTTTGCTCCGATGCTTTCCGCCACAGGCGCACATTTTGCCTTCAAAAGATAAGCAATTGGGTGGATCTGTGTTTCTGAAAGAGCTTCGTAGTTTGCCATACCTTTAGCTATCACAAGAGAGGCCTCTTTTATTCTCATTTCCAATCTCTCACCAAGCGCATGGATATTCACTCCCACTGCAAATCCTTTTGTAGTGAGGATTTCATCTGCGATTTTGTCTATTCCCACAGAGATTGCATCTTCTAGGGTAGCGTCTGAGAGCACTGGCTCGCCTTTCACCACAATGGCTATATATTCTGGGTTGAGTTCACGAATCTGTTCTATTAACAACCTATCAAATACAATTTCTCCACAATTGTCAGTAAAGTAAAGAATTTTTCCACCAGGAATTAATCTGCGGATGCTTTCAGAATCGTCAATTCCAAATCCTTCGTTTACTATATCCCAGAATCTGGTTTTAAGCAATCTTACATCTCTTAACCCTCCTTTTATTCCAAAATCAAGGGTATTGCCTGCAACTGCACAGAGCATAAAGAAGCGAAACTTGTTGATTTCTGTTTTTGCTTTTTCCAGAATTTCAGGCACCATTTCCTCTGCAGTATTATTTGCAGATTTTTTTAGATGAAAGTATGGGTCTTTTCCAATAATCTGGTATGCTTTTGCATGCACCTCTGTAGCCACTTCGCTTGAAACACATGGATATTGTTCCAGCTTTTCAGAAAGAATCCTACAAGCCTCTGCCATCACCTTCAAGCCCAGTTTTTCATCTACCAGATTGGTCTCGTAGAGCACTCTTCCAAGAAGGCATGGAATACATTCAGCGCGAATTTTCATGGAAAAGATAATGATGTATACAATAAAAAGGTTTTTGCCAGTTAAATAGTCACTTCAATATTCGCATTCTTTTATCTCTCTCATACAGAAGTTGATGTGCAACTTCAATCACTGCTTTTGCAGTATCGGGAGAGGGAGGAGAGTTTACGTACCTGCACAAAGGATCTAGCTTTACAATTTCATTATCTGCATCAAACACAAAAGGATAGAGTTTACAACCTGCTGGTCTTATTGGATATACACTGCAGAGCCCCGCTTTCAGAAACACACAATGTCCATCAACATTTTTCAGCAACACAAAGCCATCCTCAATGTAAGAAAATTCATTTTGTTTGTAGCCTGCATTTTCCAATTTCACAATATCTTCTTCAAGAAGCATCATTTCTGTATCCATACAGCATAGGAAACATCCATTAGAAATGCACTGGATTTTCACTTCAGAGCTTTTCCGCATTTCAGACATTTTCCTGCCCGATTTGCACAAGGCTCGTGATAGGTGGCACCGCACTCGCATACCACCATAGGAAGCCCAACTTTGATTTTTCCTCTGCAGAACCCACACTGGTAGATTGCATCTGCATTTTTCTTGATAAAGGTTTTTACCTCTTCCTTGGTTTTCTCCGTCTCTGCCTTGGGCGCTGGAGGAGGAGGTGCAGCAGTTGCAGGTTGCGGTTCCTTTACCTTTTCAAGTGGTTTTTCCCTTTCTATAGCTAGTTTGAAATTTTTACTAACAATTGCTGTTTCACTGCTAATTGGGTTATTTGCAGAAACTTTAAATGTAATCTCATCGCCATCCAGACGAATATTGAACTTTAGGATTTCTTTACTCTCAGGCTTTAACTGTGCCAGGGTTTGTTTCAGGCCAGGAACTGGTGGTGTTGCCTCAATTTTCAGCCCTTTCACCAGCACATTACCTGTATTCTTTACCAAAAGTTCTGCGGAGGTCTGGGAACCTTTAGGAGCTGGCTGATTTGTGAATTCTAAATCAATTCCAAATTTCATTTCCTTCAGAATCTCTTCCACTTCCTCTAGAGCATTCGTTAGGAGGGTGATTGCTCCCTCTATGTCTTTATTTTTCAGCTCAATAACCTTTGAAAATTTGCTCTGCAAATCTTTTGGATCCATCCCTGCATTTACAATCTTCTGGATTTTTTTATCAAGTTCTGTCATTAAATCATTTACAGTTCTGTACTTCTTCATGTCTGCTTCACATCTGCTTTCCATGTTCTCAATTATCTTGATCGCTTCTAGATAATTTTTTGCAGAAATTTGCTCTCTAACTGACTGGAGCATATTTTCAATTCCCAATAGGGGAACACCCATATTTCTTGCAACATTCATTCTAACATTCAGTGCAGAAATTTTGTCCTTAATGTGTTCTTTAAATACATTTTCAACCTTTATGTTGAATTCCTTCAGGTTTTTAGCACATTCCAGAAAATTACCTTCTTTGTAAGCATCAATTATACTTCTGCATTCAACCTCTTCAAATCCCTTCAATTTGCTCTGATTTGCATACTGGCGTAGAGATTCCATATTCTCAATTTTTTCCTTGAGTTTGCTGGTTATTTTCTCTGAGATTTTTAGTACAGTTTCTCTGGCTATTGCGGAAGCACTTGCAAGATTTCCATCTGTTCTGAACAGTTCTGCCTGTCCCAGCGCTGTGTCAAACTCCTTTGCTTCTTCTCCGAGTTCTCGCAGAACTTCTATTTTCTTCCTTAGCGCAGTTATGTACAGATTTGGGTGATTTACTGTCTCGTCAAAATTTTTTATCTCTGCAAATATCTCCTCAAAACTCAGTTCATCCATCTTTTTCTCAAGCTCTGCAAGGTTTTCTTCAATTTTACCTATTTCTATGCCATCTTTTCTGAATTCTTCAATCTTCATTTTGTAGTTGTCCAGTTTTTTACGCACATGTTCGTTCAGCAACCTGCTGATTTTTTCATCACAAGCAGCAAGTGCATTTTCTAATGCCTTAAGCTCCTCATCTAGCCCAGAAATATCTATGCCAGCATTCTTAGCCAGTTTCAATTTTGTGTCAAGAAGGTATGCCTTCTCTGTCCTCTCTGGAATTTCAATGGGAGCTGACTGGGTACCCTCCATTTTCTCCAGTTTCTGGAGTAATCCTTCAGATAGACCGAACTTCTGTCTAGACTTGTAGATGCTCTGCTTGAGTACAGGGTCCTTTTGTATTAACTGGGTAGCAAAATTCATTCCTTCAGATGCGGTTTTATATGCCATTATATAGTCCTTGTTTTCAAAGTAGGCTCTGGTATTTCGCAGGTATTCTCTCAGTTCTTTGGGGTCAACACCGGTGTTTTTTATAGCAGAGGTAATGGCACGGAGGAATGATAACTGTTCTTTTGCACCCTGGGCATAAATTTCATTCAATCTTTCCTTTGCCTCATTCAGATAAGTGACTGTCTCTTCCAGCTCCCCTTTTTCAAATAACTTCTTTGCCTCAATCAAAAGTTTATCCACCGCTGAAATATCCCCATTTACCTTTCTGCTCTCAGTAAGTAAATCTTCGATTTCGCCCAGATATTTTTTTACTTCTTCTGCAGTATATGGCATTTCAACACCAAGTACATGCGGTAATTAGATAAGAATTAGAAATAGTTTTCTCCCGATATCTCAGAGTTTGAAGCCCTACATGATGGTTTTAGAGATGATAACCCCAAATCTTTATGCCCCATTCCTATATCTCCGTTCTCGGCGGAACTTTTTTATGCAGAAAATGCTATATGCCGTTGCTGTAATTTGGATGTGAACACATGAAAAATTTGTGGCTCAACAGAACATCCGAAATTATTTTTCAAACCACATGCAATAAACAGATTCACCCACCAAATGTGCGCTCAAACATAAAGGAGGATGGATGCTCATGCGCTCAAAAAACGCCCCTCTAATCCTTGGGAGACCTCTGAAAAATGTTACTATTGCTGTGGGAATAATATTAGTTGTGGGTACTGCATTTTATTTTGTTTTCACCTCAACCTCAAAAACTGCACAAAGCACAGAACGCATTGTCCTCTGGCACACATACGCAGAAAAGGAAAAGGAGGTCTTTTTGAAAATCATAGATGAATACAGAACCAGAACATCAATTACAATAGATGTGCAGCAGCAAGACTATTCAAGTGCGGTCTCAAAATTTATTGCGCATGCCTCGGGCGGCAATCCACCAGACATAATCAGAGTACCGAATGACCGCCTGGGAGAATTAGCAAGCAAGGGTTACCTCCAGCCCCTCAACGAATTCTTCACTCCATCGCTGCTCAGCCAGTATTATCCAGAAGCAATTGAGGCAATGAAATATGAGGGGAAACTCTATGCTCTACCAGCAACAATTGACTGTCTCATGCTTTTTTACAACAAAGACATTTTTGACATGTATGGACTAAGCTACCCTGATGAGAACTGGAGCGCAGATGTGCTTATTGCAACTGCAAAAAAATTAACATCTGGCGAAACCTTTGGGCTTGTGTTTCCGGTGCAGATTTCCTACTGGTATTTTCCATTTATGATTGGCTTTGGTGGAAAAATTTTTGATGAAAATGGAATGCCAGAAGTAAATTCTTATGAGGCTATACGGGCTGCAGAATACATAATAAACCTTATGAAGGTGGAGAAGGTAATGCCAGATACACCTGTTGACGAACTCAAAATGCTCACCCTTTTCCAGCAACAAAAAGCCGCAATGATCATCTGTGGTCCCTGGAAAGTACCGGAAATAAAGGATGCGGGCGTAAATTTCGGGATGGCACCCCTACCCTACATCAAAGAAACTGGCAAGAGAATCTCACCCCTTATCGGATACAAAGGATATGCAATTTCAAAGGATTCAAAGCACAAACTGGAAGCTTTCAAGTTAATTACCTATCTCTGCAATCCACAATCCCTTGTAAAATTTGCAATTCCAACAAACAGCATGCCTGCAAACAAGGACGCTATGGAAAATGCTACAGTTTCTGGTTTAAGTGTTGTTAAGGCAGTAAAAGAGCAGTTCAAATACGGAACAATGTTTCCCACAGCCCCGCTCATGATTGTTGTGGGTGAGAAGGTAAGCGATGCACTTGCAAAAATTGTCCAGGGCGAGACCCCGCAGAGCGCAATGGACGAAGCCCAGGCATTGATAATGAAGGAGATGAGATAGTATGCGGAAATTTCTGGCGCTAGCAGGATTGTGCATGCTTTTTGTTTTCATGGCTAACAGCGGTTCATGTGCGTCTGTGGACACCATAGCCACTTACAGTGCAAAAATTTCCTGGGAGTGCAAAGGTGCTGGCGAATACCACATTTTTTTGAAGGCAAATGAAACAAAACTCTACGATACAGTGTACGCAGACCTTGAGGAAGGTCAGATTGTGGGCCCAGAATATTTCTTTGAAGTGGAATTTACCTATGCAAATGGCACAAAGGGAAAGGCAAGGGAAATAGAGGGGAAGGCACATGTACCTGCAAATTCTAAAACAATCACCTATAATCTAACAGGGCTTATGCCCCTCACCCACTACACTGTGGAAATCAGATACGGGAGCAATGTAGAAACTGTAGAATTTACCACATTTGCAGAAGAGGTACAGCTCCCAAAAAGTGAAATTGGTGTTTATGGCGTGTTAGGTGTGGTTGTGGGCGCCTTTGCCCTCTTAATTCTCTACCTTGCGAAAACTGAGAAAAAAAAGATACGCTCTGCCTACATCTATATTGCACCTGCATTGCTGGGTCTTGTGCTCCTCACATTCTATCCAGTTATTTACGGTTTCTTCCTCTCATTCACAGATTATTCCCTCTCTTATTCCCAGGAATACAATTTTGTGGGTTTTGATAATTACCTGAGGGTGTTATTCACACCTGATTTTTCACTTGTGCTTACCACTACAATTATCTGGACGCTTGGATGTGTGGTTTTGCATGTGGTAATAGGGCTCTTTCTGGCTGTGCTACTCAACAGGAAAATCAGGGGAAGGGTGATTTACAGGGCATTGCTGTTGCTACCCTGGGCAATTCCCTCATACATTTCTGTACTTACTTGGCGGAGCATGTTAGAATATGGGGGCGCAGTTTCAACAGGTATAAATTCTTTCCTCATGCTGAACATAGATTTCCTGAACTCAATGCCATGGGCACTTGTTTCAGTAATTATGGTGAATGTATGGCTTGGATTTTCATATATGATGATGGTATTCAGCGGTGCGCTGCAGGGCATACCAGAGGAATTGTATGAAGCAGCGGATGTGGATGGATTCTCAAGGTGGCAGAAGTTCAGATATATAACACTCCCATTGCTCAAGCCTGCAATTATTCCTGCTGCATTGTTAGGATTTATCTGGACATTTAACATGTTCAATGTGATATATCTTCTTACTGGCGGGGGACCTGTGGGAAAGGTTGGAGTGAGTGCTGGCTCCACGGATATTCTCATTACATTTGTTTATGACCAGGCATTTCTTTACTGGCGGATTGGGTTTGCTGCTGCATACTCTGTTGTAATCTTTATGATGTTGCTGGCATTTTCAGTGATTTATTTGCGTGTGGGAGGTGGTGGGGAGAGCATTTACAGGAGTGCTGAGAGAAAAAGTTTTCTGAGAACAGATTTCACATTGCGATTATTGCTCTATGTTGTGAGTGCAATCTACCTTGCAGCATTTTTTGGAATTGCGTTCAATGGCACAAATTTTGCAGGGTTGCAGATAGAGAACTTTGTTGTAGGTGTACTTTTCCTTCTCTCAGGGCTTCTGGCAAGCAGAAATTATTCTGATGGGGTTGCTCTTGCTAAACTCACTGCAATTCTTGACCTCGTGATTTCAGTTGGTGTGGTTGTCTGGGCATGCTTCACTGCACCCGCAGAAATTGTGGAAAGGGTAAATCTGATGATGTTTGTTGATGTGGCAGTGCTCTATTTGTGCAGAAAAGTGCATTGTCAGAAAACACTGGGTATTGCAAAGCATATAGAGAGTGTGCTTGCGCTGCCATTGCGGTTGGTTGGAAAACTAGGTGCTGTGCCGGTGAAAGTAAATATGGGGGCGAAGAGGAAAAAGTTGCTAGAGGATTTAACGGTGCATTTTATTCTGATAGGATTTTCAATAATTGCATTGCTTCCGCTTGTGGGAATAATCGGGACTTCTTTGTGGCCTGGAAATGTGCGGGTTTCTCTTGCACTTCCCAGTGCAATTAGCATGGAGCATTATGCACATGTGCTAAATGAAACTCCATTCTATATATGGTTGAGAAATAGTGTGCTGGTGGCAGGGGGGACCACAATTCTTGGGATTCTTCTTGCAACCACTGCGGCGTACGCGTTCTCAAGATTTACGTTCAGGGGAAAGAATGGGTTCATGCTCTCCTTTCTTGTGGTTCAGATGTTCCCTGGTGTAATCATATTGATTCCGTATTACATTTTGATGCGACAACTCGGGCTTGCAAATACATTCATCGGGCTTGTGCTGGTTTATGCTGTCACAGCGTTGCCACTTGCTGTCTGGATGATTAAAGGGTTTTTTGATACAATTCCGCCAGACCTTGAGGAGAGTGCGATGGTGGATGGATGCGGACGCCTGGGTGCATTTTACCGTATTGTGCTTCCATTGACAAAACCTGCAGTTGCTGTGGTTGCCCTCTTTTCATTTCTCTCTGCCTGGAATGAGTTTGTGCTTGCATATACTTTCATGAGTGATGAAAGCATGTACACATTACCGGTTGGTCTTACTTCGTTTGTGGGTGCAGGGGGTATGCAAACCACAGCTGACTGGGGCAGTTTTGCTGCAATGTCTGTGCTTGTGGCTCTTCCAGTTTGTGTGCTGTTTATTGTCTTCCAGAAGTATCTGGTTTCCGGGTTAACAAAGGGTGGTGTGAAGGGGTAGATAAAATGGCAGAAGTTGTGCTGGAACATGTGTGCAAGAAATACGGAAATTTTGTGGCTGTGGATGACTTCAACCTGCATGTGAAGGATGGGGAGTTTTGTGTGCTTGTGGGACCTTCAGGGTGCGGGAAGAGCACAGTGCTCCGTATGATTGCAGGACTTGAGGATGTGAGCAGTGGTAAAATATACCTTGGAGGAAAGGTTATTAACGAGCTTCCACCCAAGGAAAGAGATGTGGCAATGGTGTTCCAGAGCTATGCACTCTATCCACATCTGAGCGTTTATGAGAACATCGCGTTCCCGCTGAGAATCAGAAAGATGCCATTGCGGGAGATTGATGAACGGGTGCAGAGAGTTGCAAAAATTCTCGGGATTTCCGAGCAGCTTGAGAAGAAGCCTGCGGAATTGAGCGGTGGACAGAGGCAGAGAGTGGCAATGGGGAGGGCTATTGTGCGTGAGCCGAAGGTGTTTCTTTTTGATGAGCCATTGAGTAATCTGGATGCTAAAATGAGGGTGCAGATGCGCGTTGAACTTGCAAAATTGCACAAAATGCTGGGCACAACAATGATTTATGTGACGCATGATCAGACGGAGGCTATGACATTGGGTGAAAAGGTAGTAGTGATGAATAAGGGGAGAATTATGCAGTTTGGGAAGCCAGATAAGCTTTATGATAAGCCAAT
Source organism: Thermoplasmata archaeon (assembly GCA_049970095.1). GTDB lineage: Archaea > Thermoplasmatota > Thermoplasmata > Lutacidiplasmatales > SKW197 > SKW197. The sequence goes on from JBMFNP010000032.1 coordinate 9,852, forward strand.
GAATTTGTTTACTGCTGGGTTTCTGGGTTCGCCGCCTATGAATTTCATTGAGTGTGTGCTTGTGCAGAAGCCTGATGGTATTTATGTGAGCAGGGATGTGTTTAATTTGAGGCTACCAGATGGGGCTGAAAAGATTATTGGAAATTTTGTTGGGAGTGAGGTTGTGGTGGGTATAAGACCAGAGGATATTTATGATAAACTTTTTGCAGTGGGTGCAACACCTTACAACACATTCCGTGTGCATGTGGATGTGCGTGAAACAATAGGTTCTGATGTGTTTATTTATTTCCAGATTGCGGGAGTGAATTTTACAGCTAGGGTGCTTCCGAAATCAAAGGCAGAGAGCGGGCAGGATATTGAGGTGGTGTTTGATATTCACAAGTTGCACCTGTTTGACAGAAAAACAGGAGAAAGATTGTGGTGAGATTTCAATTTTTTCACAGATGGGAATCTGATAGAGGGACATTGAGGTAGAGCACCCGAAAGCAGGGAAAACGAGTGGTTTATTCCGGTGTCTCACTCCTCTTTTCATTGAGGTTAAAGGATTGAAGTTTGTTGGAGTGAATAAAAAAATTTCAGTAAAGTGGGAAACATTAACTTTGGTTGATGAGATTTATCTAATAATCTCAGCCAGGAAACCGAGAGCCTGCCAGATAGTAATGGTAAGACCTAGGTCCAAAAATTTTGAATTTTCAAACAAAACGTATGTTCCCCGGTGTGTAGAAAAATAAAATACCACTTTATTTTTCGGCAATTATGAACAATAAAAAGCTAATAAATTAGAGAAAACATGACTTAAAAATTAGAGAGATTGGTGAAAAGTGTGAAATCATAGAATAAATTTACACGCCCTGCGTTTTTCGCAAAAACGGCAAGCAGGCCGACATCAAGGTTCGTAAGACTGGCGACCGGTTTGACAATCATTTTTGCTGTCCCATAGGCAGCAAGGAAGATCAATCCTAATGAATGCGCTGCTGCAATGCTCTCGCCCTTGTAAATGCCATAAGGAGACTGTTCTGATTTCTTCTCAGAAAGGTATATGCCGCCTGCCACGAGGAGACTAGCAACTACATCAGTAAAAATGTACCGCTTCTGCTAAAAGAGCGGCGCTGCCGGTGAAAATATAGAGGAGAAATTTTATTGGTGTGAATACCATATTCAGCGCTGAAGACATAATCGCCAGCTTCTTGCCTTCATAAATAGTTGCATCGCTTATTCTGTATTCTCCGTGCTTCATGAGAGTCTCGCAACAGAAAAGATCATTTTACTGCTCTTACAACGACAAATAAACCCTCGCCGTGACCTTCCTTTACCGGCTCTATTTCTTTTATCTCTGCAGGATGATGAAAGATCGTCTGGGTGAGACGGAAGTCCTTGAAACCTGCCTGCTCAAGAAGGGTAACGAGTTCTCCGACAGAATAGAACTTAGCATGTTTGTAAAATACGCTTTTGTCCTTGTTCATCTGATACAACTTGCCGAGAGGACTTTCCTTGTCGATAAGCCCTATTATCAGATACCCTCCGGACTTCAATACCCGGTAAGCCTCTTTGATTGCCACCTCTGCATTGTCCACAAAACAGATTGTCGTTACCATAATGGCGAAGTCAAATTGGGCACTGGCGAAAGGAAGGGATTCTGCAACACCATCGACTACCTCAACCCCCCTTTGCCGGGCAAGTGCGCGCATCGCTGCCGACGGCTCAACGCCAAGCTTGATACCGAGTGGAGCAGCAAACCTTCCGCTTCCCACACCGATCTCAATCCCGTTGCCGCTCTCGGGCAACAGCATCCTGACCGCCCTAAGTTCCGACTCATAGGCAAATCTGTTCCTTTCAAACCACTCATCGTATTGTTTTGCATACTTTTCAAATACGTTATTCTGGTTCATCATCGTTATAACTGCCCCATATTGGGTCACTTTCAAATTGTTTTGCCCACATTTCTTCGGGAGAAATATACTTTTCCATTTCTTCCTTCAAAAAAGAGATTCTATTCTGTTTGCAATAATCCATGATTATTCTGCAGTGCTTAGTTTAAGGGCAATGGGGGAGGGGGTGGACTTCCATTGGAAACGCACATCTCCTCTGTGCATGTTTTCTCACCATTGGTGTACATTTTTCACTCATACATCCCATATGCCACCTTTTTCATCCTCCCAGCTTTTTCATCTTTGGTGTACATTTCTACATGTTTTTCAATTCCTGCTATCAGTTCATCAAGTCCTTTGAATGAGAGAGCAGAAACCAGGAAGGGTATGCACCCAGTTTCAAGTTTGATCAACTCAGTGAGACGGGAGAGTTTATCGGGGGTTGCCAGATCAATTTTTGTTATTACATACAGAAATTTCTTGCTTACTCTTTCGCCTGTGATGAATCTTGCAGCATACTGTATTATCTGTGTCTGCACAACTTTCATTTTTCTCAGGGCTTCACTTTCTTTATCTGCACCATCTACAAGCACAAGCACAACATCAGCTGCACAGATCTCTTCATATGTAGCACGAAACGCATCTATAATATAAAGCGGTAAGCCGTCAATAAATCCTATTGTATCTATTACCAATATGTTCTTTTTTGGCATGTTCAATCTTCGGACAAGTGTAGAAAGTGTTGTAAACATGCGATTATCCGCAAGTGCACCTGCATCTGTCAGCGCGTTCAGGAGTGTGGTTTTCCCTGCATTGGTGTAGCCGGCAAGAGCAACAGTTACAAAGTTCAGTTCCTTTCTCCGTTTTCTCTGCAATTCTCTTGCCCTCCTGTACTTCTCAAGTTCTTTCCTTATCTTTGTTTCCCTTCTTTTTATCAGATCATAGTACTGCTCTACCATATACTCTCCACCAGCATACGCACCACTATGCTCCCCTGTCTTGTATCTGTGCACATACTCACGCATTAGTGGAATCTCGTACTGAAGCTTTGCAAGTTCCACCTGTAATTTTGCCTCAACACTATTCGCATTCCTTGCGAAGATTTCAAGGATTAACAGAGTTCTATCCATTACATGTGCACCTGTTTCCTTCTCAATGTAATATATCTGCGTTGGCTCCAGCGGATCATTTACAATGAGGGTCTCAATATTCTTTTCTTCTATCTTTTTCTTGATCTCACAAAGTTTCCCTTCACCCACATAGTATTTTCTATCAGGATAACTTCTGTTCTGGTACACCACTTCTGTAATGGTATAACTTATTGTCTCTGCCAACTCCTGAATTTCACTAACATCCTTTCTGATGGTTATAAGAATTACATCCTTTGCATCACATTTTCCTGATCCTTCCTTCATGAGTTGCAGTAGAAAAGCACCCCCTCCCCCATTCACCGCAGCATGGGAATCCTTATCCCCACCTTCTTTGCAAATGCAATTGCCTCCTCATACCCTGCATCCACATGCCTGACAATACCCATACCAGGATCCGTTGTAAGTACCCTTTCTATTCTCTTCTCAGCATTTTGTGTACCATCTGCAACCACAATCATGCCAGCATGCGTAGAATATCCTATACCTACCCCACCGCCATTGTGTAGCGCAACAAGGTCCGCACCAGCAGCCACATTTAGCATGGCATTCAGCAAAGGCCAGTCCGCAATAGCATCACTTCCATCTTTCATGCCTTCAGTTTCCCTATATGGTGAAGCAACAGAACCACAATCAAGATGGTCCCTTGTAATGGTCACAGGTGCCTCAAGCTCTCCACTTGCCACCATTCTGTTTATAATTTTCCCGAATTTTGCGCGCTCCCCGAAACCAAGCCAGCAAACTCTTGCAGGTAAGCCCTCAAAAGGCACATACTTCTCTGCAAGCTGGATCCAATTTACAAGTTGTGCATTATCCGCAAATTCTTTCATTACCACATGGTCAGTTTTTATTATGTCATCTTTATTACCAGAGAGTGCAATCCATCTGAAAGGGCCCCTTCCCTCACAGAACATCGGGCGTATGTAAAGAGGAACAAAACCTTGGAATGCAAAAGCCTCCTTGAAACCCCTTGAATATGCCTGTGCCCTGATATTATTTCCATAGTCAAAAACAACCGCACCCCTTTCCATAAATTTTACCATAGCCCTAACATGCTCTACTATGGATTCCATAGCCATCTCAATATACTTCCGGGGGTCAGTTTTTCTCAGGGCTTCTGCATCAGATATACACAATCCCCTGGGTACATAGCCATTCAGAGGGTCATGGGCACTTGTCTGGTCAGTCACCACATCAGGCTGGAAACCCCTTCTTACAAGTTCAGGCTCAATTTCTGCGCAGTTGCCCACAAGTCCGATGGAAAGTGGTGTTCCGTTTTTCTTTGCATCCAACGCAATTTTCAAGCATTCCTCAAGATCATACACAATCATATCACAGAAGCCTCTTTCCACTCTTCTCTTTATTCTCCGCTCATCAACCTCAATATCTATGCACACACCATGGTTCATTTTAACAGCAAGTGGTTGTGCACCACCCATCCCTCCCATCCCACCAGTGAGCACAATTTTTCCTCTTAATGTGCCATCAAAGTGTTTTTTTGCCACTGCAGCAAAGGTTTCATATGTGCCCTGAATGATTCCCTGGGTTCCAATATATGCCCAACCACCAGCAGTCATCTGTCCGTACATTATCAAGCCCAGTTTTTCAAGTTCATAGAATTTTTCCCATGTAGACCATCTGGGTACAAGATGTGCGTTTGCAATAAGAACACGGGGTGCCTCTTCATGGGTGCGAAACACACCCACAGGTTTGCCTGACTGGACAAGCAAGGTTTCATCATTTTCAAGTTCGGTCAGAGTTTTTACGATAGCGTGATAGCATTCCCAGTTTCTTGCAGCCTTGCCTGCACCTCCATAAACAATCAGTTCATCTGGTTTTTCTGCGTTTTCTATGTTGTTTTGGAGCATTCGCAGTATTGCCTCCTGTCTCCAGCCCTTACAGATTAATTCTCTGCCTCTTCTAGCAGTCACGCCCATGAAATCACCTCAATCATTTCTTCTTTTTCTTGTCATCTGTTTCTTCCCTCTTTTTTTTCACCACAATAACAAAGACCGCATCTCCGTTTCTCACTTTCAGTGCATCTGCATCCTGTTTTCTCAGCCGAATCACACTCTCCTCATAGATATCGTCTCTTGCCACATTCAGGGTGATTGAGCTGTGTGTGCTTTTCACCTCTACCTGGTCTTCCTCTGTGAGCTCAAGTTTTTCATAGTCCTCAGGATTTATTTTGGCTATGCCTGAACCAGGAAGCGAACTTACCCACACACGCATAGTAAGGAACTCTTCTTGCATTTTGTCACCATATCTCATAAATGCACAATGATAGAAATATGTTTCTCTCGGGGAGAGGGGGCTACGCCCCCTCTCCCTACGGTACCCTCACCCCCTTTATCTGGCAGATAACAAGGCACCAACAACCCTGTTCCGAGCAGAGGGCAACAATAATTGTCCAGCATGGTTTGGTAGTATCCAAAAATCATTTATATACCTCCAAGTCCATACAGTTAATAGAAAGCAGTTATCGGATAGAAAAATAAAATAAAAAGGGGTGGTTAAAAATGAAAAATCAAAAGTCAGGTTTAGACATTGGGTGTTTCGGAAGAAGCGGAAGGAGCAGATTGAGGCACAGCAGTCGCGGGGTTTCTGAGGTGATTGCAACTCTCTTGATACTTGCTATTACCGTCACATTGTTTAGCTCAATATTTGCCTGGATTCAGATAATGCCCCCACCCACTGTAAAGAGATATACCGAACTCTCTGCGAAACTTGATGTGGTGTTTGATGGGAGCTATTACTCATTTTATGTGAACATAACACATGTAGGTGGTGATACACTCTACGCATCCTCTACCTCTATCATCATTGCTCCTGAGAAATTCACCCAGCGCTATCAACTCAAGCTCTCTGATGGAGGTATTGCTGATAACTGGGAAGCTGGAGAAGTTTGGTCATGGCACACACCATCCATTTTTGATTCCACATCAAGTGTAGTTGTCCAGATAATAGATACTGTGAAAAATTTGCTTGTATGGTCATCAGTACTTTACCCAAAGGAAACAAATACTCCGCCCGCAATTCTAGAAAGAGGAGTTCTGCCGGACCCTGTCTCAGTGGGGGGTCAATTCAAGGTATGGGCTATAGTAAAGGATGAAGACCTGAACTTTGATTCTGTTTATGTGAACCTCACATCAATAGGAATTACCACCCCTGTCAAAATGGATCAGACATTTGGCTGGAGATTTGAAACCCAGAACATCACATGCAATGCACAGAGCGGAAAATATCTTGCGATAATCAATGCAACAGATAATTTGGGACATGTTTCCAATGCCACTCTGTACATTAATGTGGCATTAACAGTTCAGAATGAAACCCTACCTCCCCGTTTAATCGTGGAAAGGATTCTTCTGAGTAATGCTTCTCCTACAAGAGGGGATACGGTGGCAATAACCGCTGTAATTAAAAACCTCAACGCAATGCCTGCAGTCTCCTCAAATGTCTCCTTCTGGGACTACCTCCCATTAACAAATAGTTGGATTTATCTGGGATGGATAAATGTTTCCGTTGCTGGCTATGGTCAGAGCCAGGCATACATGACCTGGATAGCGACACCTGGTGGCTACCACCAGATTTTTGTTAATATCACCAATGTCATGCCAGGGAACAGCGCAGGTGTTGGCGCAAATATTACGGTTATTGTAACACCAAAGATACTCCTTGTGGATGATGATGCAGCAATTTTAGGGAGCGGAAGCAATCTGGATGTTGCCTCATACATGGCTGCGGCACTTGATGCAGCAAATCTTAATTATAGAATTTACAGTGTGCCTTTCGGACTAGATGGACCAAAATATGCAATAGGTCCCATAGATACTCAAATGCAGTATTATGATGTAGTTATCTGGGTAGGGGGCTCCACGAATAACTCCCTCACAACTAATGATACAACAGAACTTCAGGCATTTCTTTCAAATGGCGGCAAACTCTGGCTTGTTGGCCAGAACATATTAGAAAATGTTAGTTCCACATTTATGAATTATGTAGGAGTGAATGGATTGCTTCCTGCTGCACAAATTCCATCTCAGATATACGGACAGAACCCAGGCACTGGGTGGATCAATCTCTCAAATTGCAATCCATTGATGAAAAATGCGCCCCCGTTTACAATAGTGCGTCCCATAAATCCAATTGCATCCCTGAATGTGAAGGGCGTGTTTATGAATGGAAGTGCAGATAGATATTACGGAATCCAGTACATAGGAAACGCAACAACAGAATACAGGGTTGTGGTATTTACATTTGAGTTTGCAGCAATGAATGATACAGGAGATCAGGCAATAACTGCCTATAAAGTGGTTAACTGGCTTTCAGGACTTGGAAATAGAACAGGTGAAGACCTTGCAGTGGCAAGCCAGTATATCACGCCAACAAATCCGAGGTATATGCAGCCCGTTAACATCTCAGCTACAGTTAGAAACAATGGTGCAAGTGTCCAGGCGAATGTGGAGGTGCTTGCCTTCATTTATATAAGTGGTGCACTAGTGGACACAATTTCTCCAGTTAATACTTCAATCACTCTCCAGCCTTATGGAGACTCTCAGGTTGTAAATTTCACATGGACACCAAGAATGGTAGGCACCTATCTAATCAGGGTGGTTGTGGACCCGAACGATAAGGTAATTGAAACCAATCGGAGAAATAATGAGATTTCCAGTGCAGTGGGCATTCATGAGATAAATGTGCTTTATACCCTTTTGGTTGTGGACGATGATTCCTCATCGGAAAATGGAGGAGGGGGAACGCTCCCAAATGTAGCTCAGTATGTAATTGATGCCCTTACAGCATTGGGATATGTGAATGGCACAGATATGGACATCCAGAAAGTGCCAAAGGGTGCAGATAGAAACAACACAGAATACAATGCAACAAATTATAATTGCATTATCTGGATTACTGGTTTTGCATCAAACGCATCTGGCTACAACACACTAACATCCACAGACATCAATATAATCAAGAACATATATCTCCCATCTGATCCTACACAGCATACATTTATTCTCATAGGGAGAGATGTGCTGGGTGATGCAGCAGTTGCAAATACCGCATTTATGACACAGGTGCTGGGTGCTGCAAGCACAGGCACAAAATATTCACTTAGTGCAAAAACCCTCTTTGGTGTGCGCGAAGGTCCAATGACGAATGGAATGAGTTTCTTTTTTGATAATGCTAGTGCCAGTCCATTTGTATGTTATGCATATACAAAAACTGCTTCTGCACTTCCATTGTTCTGGGCAAATGGTACAGATTACTGGTCAAGAACAAGTGACCTTGTGATGGGTTCTGCAATAAAGGACATGTCGGGCTGGCATTCTGCCTTCCTTGCATTTGACCTCTCTTACACCACAGAATTTTCTCTTGTTAAAGAAATTCTGTTCAGTTTAATTCACTGGGGTGGAAGAATTGATGGAATACCAGAGCTTCGTGTAACTCCGCCAGATATCTATGCAGGCACAAATTCACGCCAATATATTATCCTCCCAGAACTCAATCCTCAGATAGGTTCCTCTTACATTCTCAAGGCAAACATTACAAACTTTGGAGGGCTTTCTGCAGATGTGATTATCCGCTTCCTTGATGGAGAGACAATTATAAACTCTATCAATGTGCATGTGCCTGGTAGTTATGCGGATTCTTCAAATAATGTGTACAATGGAAAATGTGTGGCTGAAATCATATGGACACCCCTTTATGCAGGTTATGAAAGGATAAGCGCAATCATAGACCCAGATAACCTTTATATAAATGCTGAGAAATTGCGAGCAAATAACAATGCAAGCCAGCAAATCCAGGTATTCTTTTTCTATGATGATATGGAGGTGCCAGAGAGAACTGCACAAAACTGGAATCATGATGCAACCCTGCTAAATATCAATGGTGAGAGCCCACTGGACTTCCTTCCAAGGAAGGATGTGAGCACTAGGGTGATTGGTGATTGGGACTGGAAGCTAAGCGGGAGCAGAGATTTTAGCGGTGTAACTACTCTCGGTGGTAGTGGTATATATCAGACGGACTGGGCAAATGTAACAAATTACACGAAAGGAGCAGCACACACACCATCAACAGCATACTGGCTACCTGAGGTGCCTATGATGGAAGCAGGACAGAAAAAACCGATTGACCTTATAATTGTGTTTGATGTATCTGGGAGCATGACCTGGGATGATGGTTATGGGGGTATCCGTCTTACTGACGCGAAGAATGCTGCAAAGGCAGCAGTTGGAATGCTGGGCGAGAATGACAGAATCGCAATTGTAACATTTAGCTATGGAGTTTCCCTCTATCTCCCATTCACATACACAAACACAACTAAAGATAGGACATACATAAATTTAAGCATTATTGACCCAATAACTGCATCTGGCGGTACATCTCTGTTTGATGCAAGTTCC